>JASIKV010000041.1 GCA_030049455.1 Terriglobia bacterium | reverse complement strand
ATCGTGATGCGCTCCTCGGTGGCGCCCGGGGCGCTGATGGGTTCGATTCGCAACGCCACCGGAGAGCTGAGCAGCGACCGCGTGGTGTGGGGCTTTGAGAGCATGGATGAAATCATCTCGGAATCGCTTGCGGCGCGGCGATTCTCGCTGATTCTGCTGGGTACGTTTGCGGCCACGGCGCTTCTGCTTGCCACTTTGGGCATCTACGGCGTTCTATCCTATCTGGTCGGACAGCGAACGCATGAAATCGCGATTCGCATGGCGCTGGGTGCGCAAAAGGGCGACGTTCTGCGGTTGATAGTGGGAAACGGAATTGTGTTGACGCTGGCGGGCGTGGGATTCGGCCTGGTGGGCGGGCTCGCCTTGACGCGCTTTGTCTCGAGCCTTCTCTACAATGTGCGGCCCACGGATCCCCTCACGTTCGTTGCAGTAACGATTTTGCTGGCGGTGGTAGCATTGGCGGCCAGTTACATCCCCGCGAGGAGAGCGACGAAAGTCGACCCTCTCGCGGGGTTGAGGTATCAATAAGAAAGTTATCAGTCATCAGTTGTCAGTATTCGGGTCGAATTTAAAGGGGCAATGAAAGATCAAATTTTGAACAGCAACGTCGTTTGAGGAGAAGAAAATGGAACCAACATCAGAATCGAAGGCCCCAGCACCGGGCAACGGAGGCTCCAACGGGCATACTCTGATCCACCTGGACGGCGTCACCAAGGTGTTTTTCACCGACGAGGTGGAAACCCACGCGCTTTCCGGAATCTACCTCGATATCCGGCGCGGGGAGTATCTCTCCATCTCCGGCCCGTCGGGCTGCGGCAAATCCACGCTGCTCTCCATCCTGGGGCTGCTCGACTCACCGACGGATGGGAAGTACACGCTGAATGAGTCGCCGCTGGAGGCGCTGTCCATTTCCGACCGCACGCGCATTCGCAATCGCGAGATCGGGTTCATCTTTCAGGCGTTCAACCTGATCGGCGACCTCACGGTTTACGAGAATGTGGAGCTGCCGCTGACCTATCGCGGCATGCCGGGGTCGGAGCGCCGCCAGCGCGTGCAGGAGGCGCTGGAGCGCGTGGGAATGTCGCATCGCGTGAAACACTATCCCGCGCAGCTTTCCGGCGGTCAGCAGCAGCGCGTGGCCGTGGCCCGGGCGCTGGTGGGAAAGCCCTCTATCCTGCTCGCGGATGAGCCCACTGGAAATCTCGACTCGAAGAACGGGGAGGCGGTGATGGAGTTGCTTCGCGACCTGCACCGCGAAGGCGCCACCATCTGCATGGTGACACACGACCCGCGCTATGCGGACTTCGCGGAGCGCACCGTGCACCTGTTCGACGGCCGCATTGTGGAAGAAACCCGCGCCTGAGAAACAAATTGGGCGATTTCACCGGCGGGCACACGCTCTTTGGGCAATGGCCAAATGGCTCAATGACCAAATGGCCGGATGTTCTATTACCTCTTATTGAGGTGAGGAATGAACGCGTTGATTCAAGATGTGAAGTACGGGCTCCGCACCTTTAAAAAAAATCCTGGCTTTACTGCTGTGGCCCTCGTGACGCTGGCGCTTGGCATCGGGGCAAATACTGCCATGTTCAGCGTGGTTTACGGCGTGCTCCTGCGCCCGCTGCCTTACCCTGAGCCGGAGAGCATGGTCAGGATCTCGGGCATCATGAGAGGCCAGCCCTTGCAATCGGGCTTCACCGCCGACGCCTTCGATTATTGGAAGCAACATCGCGATCCGTTTGAAAGCGTTGCCGCCTCCGTCGGCCTGGGGTTCAATCTCGTGGGAGCCGGCCGGGCAGAACGCATCCAGGCGCTGAGAGTCTCGCCGGAGTTTTTCAGCGTTTTTGGAGTTCACCCGCTTCTGGGCCGCAGCTTCACCGGAGATGAAGACCGCGCGGGTGGGCCGAACCTCGCCGTTTTGAATTACAGCCTCTGGGAGGAACATTTCAACGGCGATAGCTCTGCCGTCGGGCGGAGCGTCTCGCTCGACGGCGTACCCTTCACGGTGATTGGAGTGATGCCCCAAGGGTTCGCGAGCATTCCGCCCGCTGATTTGTGGACCACCATTGAACCCGTGCGGCGCGGCATGGGCAGTGGCCAGAACTATCAGATCATCGCGCGAATCAAGCATGGCCTTTCACAACAGCAGGCCAGCAGCTACGTGGCAGCACTTTCCCAATCGTTCGCGGCTGAGAACTATCGCTGGATGGACGCAGGAGATAGAAAGGCGCTGGCGTTTTGGGCCGCACCGCTTCGGTATGCTGTATCGAGCGACGCCCGCCAACCTTTGCTGGTTCTCTTCGCTGCTGTTGGTTTTGTTCTGCTCATCGCCTGCGTCAACGTGGCCAATCTTTTGCTGGCACGCACAGCGGGCAGAAGCCGTGAACTCGCCTTGCGCACTGCCCTGGGAGCGGGACGTACACGCATCCTGCGGCAGGTTTTGACCGAAAGCGTTTTGCTCGCCACATTCGGTGGTGCTCTCGGATTGGGGGTGGCGTACTGCGCCCTCGGCTATCTTCTCTCACTCGCTCCGGACGTCCTGCCGCGCGCCGAGCACATTGGGCTGAACCTCTGGGCCCTGCTCTTCACCGCGGGCGCGGCGCTGCTTACCGGAATTCTCTTCGGAATCGCGCCGGCTTTCCAGGCCGCCGGAACGGGGGTGAATGAAACCCTCAAAGAAAGCGAGGGTCGCGCCAGCCTGAGTCTGCACCGCCGCAGGTTGAGCGCCGCAATGGTTTGCGCTGAAGTGGCGCTGTCGCTGATGCTGCTTATCGGCTCAGGTCTGCTTATCAGGACGTTCATCGGCTTGCTGAGCACCGATCCGGGATTCAATCCGCGGAACCTTTTGACGCTTCAAATCTGGTCCACGGGCTCGAAGTACAATTCCACTCCTGCTCTTCACACCTTTTATCAAGATTTGCAGCGGCGCATCGAAGCGATTCCCGGCGTTCAAAGCGTCTCCATCATTGCCGCGGGCTTGCCGCTCGAACGTGGAATCAATTTGAATCCCGGAGTCCTGGTGAACGGCCGCGTTGAAAACCCTTCCGTGGACTATCGCGAGATTACTCCCGAATATCTTCAAACGCTTGGCGTTCCGCTGCTCACGGGAAGAAACTTCCAGCTTGCTGACTCCTACGACTCATCAAAGGTCACGATGATCAATGCGGAGTTTGCCCGCGAGTACTTTCAGGGTCAAAATCCTGTGGGCAAGTCTCTCACCCTGGACAAAGACCAATTGGAAATCGTTGGCGTCGTGGGCGATGTTCGCTCCAGCCTGAACGAACCTGCGCCGCCCACCTTCTTCGTGCCGATTGCCCAGGCCTCCTTCAAAACCGATCAGTTTCTCCAGGCGTGGTCGCCCACGTCGATTCTGGTGCGCACGGCCGTAAACCCCCTGAGCCTGAGCTATGCCGTGCAAGCGGCGATCCAGGACGCCGACCCCAACATTCCCGTCGGGCACGTTCGTTCCATGGAAGAAGTGTCGGCAGTTTCCCTGGCGTTCCAACGGCTGTTGATGGCGCTGATGTGTGTGTTTGCGGGATTGGCCTTGGTGCTTGCGGCCGTGGGAATTTATGGAGTGCTTTCCTACGCCGTGCGCCAGCGAACGCGGGAAATCGGAATTCGGCTGGCCATGGGGGCCCAGCGTAAGGATGTGCTTCGTTTGGTGGTAGGACAGGGGCTCCGGCTTGCGCTGGCTGGTTTGCTTATCGGTGTTGCGGGCGCGCTCGCGCTTACACATTACCTCTCCAGCTTGCTGTTCGGCGTCAAGCCGAATGATCCGCTGACCTTCGTCGCCGTCTCGGTGCTTCTCTTGGCGGTGGTGATGCTAGCGACTTATGTTCCCGCTCTCCGAGCGACCAGGGTCGATCCGATCGTGGCGCTGAGGCACGAGTAAAGCCGTGGACCGCGACGAGCGTATCGCCCGCAGGCCTGAGAAGTTCCGAAATCGATTCTCAACGCGAACATCGCCGTCTGCAAAAGCGCGCACCAAATGCGTTAAGATGTGTTCATGCGGGCGCATTGCTTATCGATTGCTGAATCAGGGAAATCATCATGATTAAGATGCAAAATCTCGATCGGTATTATCCCCTTGCGGGCGGACGTTACTACGTCTTGCGCCGCATCAATCTGGAGATCAAAGAAGGAGAATTCGTTACCATCATGGGGCCATCGGGCGCGGGAAAATCGACTCTGCTCAGCATCATTGGCATGCTCGATGGCGGCTGGGAGGGCGAGTTTTACTTCCTGGACCATCCCGTCCACAAGCTCAACTCGAAGAAGCGCATCGAAATCAACAAGCGCTACATTGGCTTTGTCTTCCAGCAGTACCACCTGCTGGACAGCTTGACCGTCGCGGAGAATCTGGACATCCCGCTTTCCTACCGCGATGTGAAATCGTCGGAACGGCAGGCGCTGGTGGCTGACACGCTGGACCGTTTTCATATCGTCGGGAAGAAGGATCTGTTCCCCAGCCAGCTCTCCGGGGGGCAGCAACAGTTGGTGGGCGTGGCGCGCGCTGTCATTGCCAAGCCCAAGTTGATCCTTGCCGATGAGCCCACCGGGAATCTGCACTCCAGTCAGGGACAGGAAATCATGGAGCTCTTCAAGAAGCTCAACAGTGAAGGAACCACCATCATTCAGGTGACCCACTCGGAGACGAATGCCGCCTACGGCCATCGCATTATCAAGCTCCAGGACGGATGGATCGTGTGAGGGACGGTTTCCGGTTGACGACTGACCCTTGCAACCCTACCCTGTCAGAAGGCGGCCGATAAACGTCCTTCAAAATCAACCATGACCAGAATTCTTATCGCAGACGACCAAACGCACGTGCTGGAGGCCCTTCGCATGCTGCTGAAGGGCGAGGGCTATGTGACCGAATGCACGACTTCTCCCGAGGGAATCATTTCCGCGGTTAAATCCAAAGACTTCGATCTGATCCTGATGGACCTTAACTTTACCCGCGACACGACTTCCGGCCAGGAAGGCCTTGATATTCTCACCACCTTGCAAGCCATGGACAGCACCCTTCCCGTCGTCGTCATGACCGCGTGGGCCAATGTTGGACTGGCAGTTGAAGCGATGCGGCGTGGAGCGAGAAACTTCGTTGAAAAGCCCTGGGACAATGCCCGCCTGATTGCCATCCTGCGGACCCAGGTTGAGTTGAGCCGCGCGCTGCGTGAGGGCCAGCGCCTGGAAGCCGAAAATCGTTTGTTGCGGGCTGAAGGCCGGCCCAGGATGATTGCTGAATCTCCCGCCATGCAGCCGGTCCTGGCCCTGCTGGCACGCGTGGGCCCGTCCGACGCCAACGTGCTGATTACGGGCGAGCATGGTACGGGCAAGGAGGTGCTGGCGCGCAGCCTGCACGCGCTCTCAGAGCGCGCGTCACGCCCCATGGTGACGGTAAACGCCGGAGGCCTTTCCGAAGGTGTCTTCGAAAGCGAGTTGTTCGGCCATGTCAAAGGGGCATTCACTGACGCGAAGGCCGATCGCGTGGGCCGCTTCGAACTGGCCGATGGCGGAACGTTGTTCCTCGACGAAATTGCCAACGTTCCGATGAATCTGCAGGCCAAACTTCTGCGCGTGCTCGAAACAGGCGAGCTGGAACGCGTGGGGTCTTCGAAAACTCGTCGCGTGGATGTGCGAGTGCTCTCCGCAACCAACGCCGACGTCTCGCAGGAAGTGCAGGCCGGGCGATTTCGCGAGGATTTGCTCTTCCGTTTGAACACGATTGAGATTCATCTTCCGCCCCTCCGCGAACGGCGAGAAGATTTGCCTCTCCTGGCCAATTTTTTCCTGCGCCAGTTCGCCCAGCGCTATCGGAAGCACCTGAGCGGTTTTGAAAGCGCGGCCATGCAGACGCTTTTTGAATACGGCTGGCCCGGCAATGTCCGCGAACTGGAGCACGCCGTCGAGCGTGCGGTGTTGATGGCGCATGGCGATTTGGTGCGCTCGAGCGACCTGGGCCTGCGCGCCGGGCGCGAGGGCTCCGGCCGGCTGGAGGATATGAGTCTGGAAGAGGTTGAAAACCTTCTGGTCAAGAAAGCATTGTCGCGTTACGAAGGAAACGTCAGCGCCGCCGCGGACTTCCTGGGATTGAGCCGAAGCGCCCTCTACCGGCGGCTTAAGAAACACGGCTTGTAGGGCAAGACAAAATTGGTTTTGGCACGTCATATCAATATGACGCGCCAGCATTCAAGCTTCGATCCAGGGTATTCGCCGCTGTTTCCAGTGGTCAGCTTCAACGCCGGCAGGCGGAAGGGCGGCATGGCAGACGACCTCGAAACGACAGGCAGGCTCCCCATCGGCGGGACACCGCGTCGCCACCGCGTGCGGTTTGAAATCCGCATGCTGTCCCTGGCCCTTTTTGCGGGCCTGCCCGCCGTGGTTGTGACCGTCCTTCTCCTTTGGCTTGACGACCACGCCAGCCCCACACGCTGGACGCTCACGTTTCTGGTTCTTGCCTTCTGGCTGGGCGCCGCATTCACGCTGCGATCTCACCTGGTCTATCCGCTTCAAACACTTTCCAACCTCCTGGGGGCTTTGCGCGAAGAGGATTACTCTCTGCGGGCCCGTGAGGCTCGCACCGATGACGCCCTTGGCGAAGTGATGCTGGAAGTGAATGCGCTCAGCGACACTCTGCGCGGCCAGCGGCTCGGGACGCTCGAAGCAACCGCCCTTCTGCGCAAAGTGGTTGAGGAAATCGACGTCGCCGTGTTCAGCTTTGACCATGAACACCGGTTGCGGCTGGTGAATCCCGCGGGCGAGCGTTTGGTGGGCGTGCCCGATGAGCGCGCGCTGGGGCTGACCGCCGCCGAACTCGGTTTGGAAGATTGCCTGGCCGGCGAGGCCGCCAAAACTCTCGACAGGACATTCCCCGGAGGGAGTGGCCGCTGGGACGTGCGGCGCAGCACCTTTCGGGAAAGTGGAATGCCCCATGAGCTCTTAGTCCTCACCGACCTCAGCCGGCCGTTGCGCGAAGAAGAACGCCAGGCGTGGCAACGCCTTATCCGTGTGATTGGCCACGAGCTCAACAATTCCCTCGCGCCCATCAAGTCCATGGCGGGAACGCTGGATATGATGCTGAAGCGCCAGCCTCGGCCGGACGACTGGGAGGATGACCTGCGCCGCGGGCTGGAAGTGATTGAAGCTCGCGCCGCTGCGCTCAGCCGGTTCCTCGACGCCTATGCCCGGCTCGCGCGCCTGCCCAAACCCAAGTGGCAAACCGTGGACTCTGTCGAATTGATGCGGCGCGTTGTGCAACTCGAAACGCGAATGGCGATCACAATGGCGCCCGGTCCCGATTTGACTTTGCGCGCCGACCCTGACCAGTTGGAACAACTTCTCATCAACCTGCTCCGCAACGCCGTGGACGCGGCTCTCCAAACCGGCGGCGGCGTCTCGGTCGCTTGGACCCGGCTGTCCGACCGGCTGGAAGTTTGCATCCGGGATGAAGGTCCGGGTTTGTCGAACACTACGAATCTTTTTGTGCCGTTCTTTACCACCAAGCCCACCGGTTCCGGGATCGGACTGGTTCTGAGCCGGCAAATCGCCGAAGCTCACGGCGGCACTCTGACCCTTGAGAATCGCAAGGACCGGGCGGGATGCGAGGCGCGGCTGCGATTGCCCCTCCATCAGCCCACGGCCACCGTGGAAGAAAGCACCCATAACGCAATCGCCTCTTAAAACCTGCAGATTACGAAATGCCCCAAAGCCCGCATTCGGATTTGAGTTGAAATCTGCCAATGTTGGGTTAATATTGCTTTCTCCTGCAAACTTCAGAGACGAATTCCCTGGCCGAGGATCACATGTCAACGGCAAACTTGGTTCCCCTGGGCTTGGGGGAGTTGCTGGACCGCACGTTCAGCTACTTCCGCAAACATTTCTGGCTGTTTGCCGGCATCATGGTGCTTCCCCAGGGAATCCTGGTGGGTATGCAAATCCTCGTCCAGGTGTTTCTGAGCACTATTCCGCTTCCACACAATCCACAAACGCCTCAGGCGGCGATGCAGACAATGCGCTTCGGGCTGAGCGCGGCGTTGGCATCCCTGGGAATTCTGATTCCTTATTACATCGCCTATGCGATGGCGCTGGGAGCCACGACTCATGCACTCTCCGAGGTCTACTTGGGGCGAATGGCAACGATTCGCGATTCCTTCAGGGTCATTCGGCGCAGGGTTGGGCGAATTCTTCATGTCATCCTTTCCATCCTTTTGCGCGCGGCGGGATTCATGATGCTGGCGGGCATTATATTTTTTCTGATAGTGGGCGCCATGGCCGTGATCCCCAAGTCCATGATCCTGTTACTCGTCTTGATGGGTTTGGTGGCGATTCTCGGTCTCATCGCGGCATTCGTCCTGATGATCATTTTCCTTGTCCGTTATAGTGTTGCCATTCCAGCGCTGGTTTTGGAGAAAATAAGCGCTCGACAAGCCATCAAGCGAAGCATCGCACTGACCAGGGGATACCTCTGGCGGCTCCTTCTGGTGGCTTTCCTGATGGTCATGATTCAGATGGTCCTTGTATCTCTGTGCCAGGCGCCCTTCAGTGTCGCGAGCATGCTGATTATGGCCAAGGGTGGCCGGCCCGGGCTGTGGTTGACGATTCCCAGCGTGCTGGTGGGAGGGGTCGGCGCCTCCGCGACCGCGCCCTTGCTCATGATCAGTTTCGTCATCGCCTACTACGATCTGCGTGTGCGTAAAGAGGGGTTCGACCTGCAACTGATGATGGCCCACCTTGATGAGGCTGTGCAGCCGCGAACACCAATCGAAGTGGATGATGAAGCGAGAGAGCGCCTCGAGGATTCCACAGTTTTTGGCACGCTCATCCTTGCCTTTATAACCGGAGGGATTTACGTACCCATCTGGTTCATGCTCCGGCGAAAGGCCCTCAACGACTTGAATTCCTCTGAAAAGATTGGGATTGTCGGCCCAGCCATAGCATTGGCCGGATATATTTCGCTCTTCCTATTGAGCGTCATCGACGCCTTCATGAAGATCAACATGACTCAACCCGACAGCCCTCTCTTCGCCGTCCAGCCTGCGATTCTGCTGGTTTCGTCAATCATCGTGGTGCTGCATTGCTTCAAAGCCCGCCGCATTTTGCTGGATCACCTGGCGCCCAGGGAGACTGGTATGTTTACTGCCGGAATTCGGCTTCAGCACGACAATGAAATCTCGCCGTTGGGAACCTTTTTTCTCGGAATCTTCTACCTTCAGTATAAAATTAACCGCCTGATTGACCGGCTTTATGTCTCCGAAGGCGGCCAGATGGAAGCTAGCTCACCGGAGTCACCGGCAATGCCTCCTTCCCCGATCAATCCTTGACGATGAGACGCCTCTTGCTCCTCTTACTGCTGGCCGTGACGATTACTCTCCCCGCTTTGGGCGGGCAATCAGGGAAAGTTGAACCTTCACCCCAGCTCGATTTGGGGTCATACCTTTCCGAGTTAAGCCGGTGGTCGGAGTCGGCCGGCCGGCTCGGTAATCATCCCGAAGAAGCTGCCTCGCTTCGCAAGCAGTTGCCGGAGAAATGGTCCGTCTCCGTGCAGGAGCAGCAATTCCAAGTGTCCACACGGTGGCTTGGGGATGCTCTCGACAAACTGACGAAGAACCCCAAATCCGCTCCCGGCGTTTCCCGCGAAATGTCTCACCGCCTGCAGTCGATGCTTGATGACGCTCAAGCGCTTGCGCATAACAGTCCGTCCGATCCCGGATCGGCGCGCGCCAAACTTGACAACATCCTCAACCGGCGCGAATTCAGATCCGTCCGCACTTCGAACGAGATGGAATCCCTCTGGGACGAATTCACCGACTGGGTTTGGGCAATCCTCAACAAGATTCTCAATCACGCCGCAGGCCACCCCAAGGTGACGAGGGTGCTGCTGTGGGCCGTGGTTGCGTTGCTGAGCCTTGCCTTCCTGGCGTGGCTGATTTATTCGCTCTCTCGTGTATCCCTTGCCGGCCTCACCCTGCGCCCATCGCGCGCCCAATCCGGGAAAATCGGCTCTGCTGAAACCTGGCGTGAAATGGTGCAGCGTGCTCGTGAAGCGGCAGCGAACGGAGATTTTCGCGAGGCGATCCGAATCATCTACACTGCGGCTGTGCTCAGCCTCGGTGAATCCGGCGCCTGGCGAATTGACCCGGCGCGAACTCACCGCGAGTATTTGCACCTGCTCCCGCAGGATTCATCGCAAAGGCCGCCGCTCAGCGCCATCACTCATTGCTTTGAACGCATATGGTACGGCCACGCAGCAGCAACCGCAGCCGATTACGACGCCGTCATGTCCCAATTGGAGTCGCTGCAATGACTGTTCCTCTGGACTCCGGCGATAAAAGACTTTTGCTTCTTTCCGCCGGCCTGCTCGGCATTCTGACGATCGTGGCGCTTCTTGTTCCCAACGCCGGTGAAGAGTCGTCGCGCGGTTATCCCTCAAGCTATTCCGCCGCCAAGGATGGCGCCAAGGCCGCCTTCACGCTCCTTGAAGAAATGGGCTATCGCCCCGAGCGCTGGACCGGGCCGCCGGGAGATTTGCCTTCCGGACAAGCGACGCTGATCATCGCCAGCCCCACCATTCCGGCTTCGGCCGAGGAGCAAATTCAACTGAAGCAATTCGTGCTGCGCGGCGGCCGGCTGCTGATCACCGGTCCATCCGGCGCTTCGGCCATTGACGCAAAGGGAGTGGAGCCCGCGCCGGAAATTACCGAGGAGTGGAAAACCTTTCACGCGGAGCAGGCCGCTCCCCTTACCCGCCACGCGCCCGAGATCATCATGGAAAGCGATGTCCGATGGACCCACCCGCGCCCAAGCGAGAAGCGCTACTACGGCGACAGCGGCGGGGCAACGGTGGTCAAATTTTCCATGGGCGAGGGCGAAGTCATCTGGTGGGCCGGAGACACCCCGCTCACGAATACCGGAATCACGCGCGCCGCAAACCTGGCGCTCTTTTTGAATTCGGTGGGGCCCGCGGGTCCCACGCGCATTCTGTGGGACGAATACTTCCACGGAGTGCGGCAGGGGCTGTGGCCCTATCTCGCGCGAACGCCTTTGCCCTGGGCTCTGTTGCAGATTCTGGGTTTTGGAGGATTTATCATTCTCACTTTTGCGCGCCGCAGCGGGCCGATCCGCCCGATGACGCGGGAATCGCGCCTGTCACCGCTGGAATTTGTTGCCACTCTCGGCGCTCTTTACCAGAGAAAGGGCGAGGCGGCGGGGGCTCTTGAAATCGCTTTCTCCCATTTTCGATTCCTGCTCAGCCGCAAGCTCGGAATCCCATTGTCGGCGGCGACGCCCGACGTGGTGGAAAGAGTCGAGCGAAGATCCGGAGGTGCGATTCCGAATTTTGCCGGCACAATCGAGGAAATTTCACAGGCATTGAAGCTCCATACCGTCACGGAGTCCAAGGCGCTCGCCTGGGTCGGCGACCTTCACGATTTTGCCGCACGACTGGGATTGCAGCCGGGGTTGGCCGGTGAGGCGGGTGAATCCACAGGCAGAATTTGATCGGTCTCAGACGCTTTGCAAAGGAGGTGTGAATGGCCGGCGATGTTCATAAATTCGTTTCGCACGCTCGCACGGAAATCAGCAAGGTCGTGGTGGGCCAGGAAGACACCATCAACCAGATGCTGGCCGTCCTGGTTTGCGGCGGCCACGCGCTTCTGGAGGGCGTGCCGGGAATCGCCAAGACACTTTCCGTAAAGGCCCTGGCCCAAATCTGCGGGCTGGAATTCCAGCGCGTGCAGTGCACTCCCGATTTGATGCCCGCCGACATTCTGGGCTCAAACGTTTTCAACATGGCCACGAGCGCCTTTACTCTGCGCCGCGGACCCGTTTTCACCGGGCTGCTGCTGGTGGATGAGGTCAATCGAGTCCCCCCGCGCACGCAATCGGCGCTGCTGGAGTCGATGGAAGAGCGGCAAGTGACGCTCGACGGAACTTGCTACCCCCTTTCGCCATTCTTTACCGTTTTCGCTACGCAAAACCCTGTAGAGTTTGAAGGCACCTACCCGCTTCCTGAGGCGCAACTTGACCGCTTCCTCTTGAAAATTCGCGTTCCTTATCCTCTCGCTGAAAAAGAAGTGGAAATCCTGGAACGCTACCAGCAGGGTTTCGATCCCCAGCGGCTTGAAACTCTGGGGCTCGCGCCGGTTGAGCCGGGCTTGCTGGCCGCGGCGCGCCGGGAAGTGGCTGCGCTGAAGGTCGAGCCTGGAATTTTCCGCTACGTCGTGGCAGTAGCGCAGCGAAGTCGCGACTGGGCGGCCCTCAGTCTGGGGGCGAGCCCCCGCGCCACCGTGGCCCTGATGCTTGCTGCGAAAACCCTCGCCGCCATGGATGGGCGCGACTACCTGATCCCCGATGATGTGAAGGCGGCTGCGCCGCCGGTGTTCCGGCATCGCCTCCTCGTCAAGCCCGAAGCCGACCTGGAGGGAATTACCAGCGACCGGGTCATCGCGGAAATTCTGGATGCGGTCGAGGTTCCCAAATGAGCGAGCCGCGCCGGCTCATTCCCTCTCCGATGAGCGCGCCCGCCGCCGGCACGCGACGTTGGGCGGGCGCATTCCAGTGGCGTTTTTTTCTCGCGCTTCTGCTGGGCCTCGCGTGGATCGGTCCGGCTTGGTGGAATCACCGCATCCTGTATGCCCTTCCGGTGTGGGATGCGGGAGTGCTGGTGGCCTGGTTGATCGATTTCCGCCGCCTGCCACCGCCTGCGGCCCTGCAAGTCTCGCGCCGCTGGAATGAGCCTCCTTCGCTCAACCTCGATTCCCGGGTGGAATTGCTGGTTGAGAACAACAGCGCGGGGGAGCTTGAAGTCCATATTGAGGATGATCTCCCTGCCACCCTTTGCGAAAAGCTGCCCAGGTTCACCTTGACCCTTCCTGCGCGCGGAAGTGCTCGCGCCGCCTACACGATTCACCCCAACACGCGGGGCGATCTGAAGGCCGGCCGGGTCTTCCTGCGCTATTACGGACCTGTGCGGTTTGCGGAACGCTGGGCGATCGCCGAGCTCGGCCAGTCGGTGAGAATCTTTCCGAATCTGCGTGAGCCCGAGCGATTCACGCTTTATCTGGTGCGCAGCCGCCAGATCGAACAGGAAAAACGCCTGAAGCGCCTGATGGGGAGAGGGCGCGAATTCGAAAGCCTGCGCGAGTACCGCGAATCCGACGAAATCCGTGATATTTCCTGGCCCGCCACGGCGCGCCACAGAAAATTAATCAGCAAAGTTTATCAAGTGGAGCGCAGCCAGTCGGTTTTCCTGATGGTCGATGCCGGCCGCTTGATGCTGGCCCGAACGCGTCCGCCGCAGGGCCCTCAAGATCTGTTTTCTACGCAAGGCAGCGGGGGCGTACCTGCAAAGGGAATCGCCGTCTCCTCCGGCATGCTCGCAGCGCCACTCATGAAGCTTGATTACGCGGCGAACGCCGCGCTGAGCCTTGCGCACGTTGCGCTTCATTCGGGCGACACCACCGGCCTGATCACTTATGGCCGCCGGCTTCAGTCGTTTCTTCCCGCCGCGCGCGGCGCCGAGCATCTGCGGCACATCATGGAGCAGTTGGCTTTGGTTTCCGGTGAGTCCGTGGAAGCCAATCACGGTCTCGCCGCCGACAGCCTGATGACACGCCACCGCCGCCGCAGCCTGGTGGTCTGGATTACGGATCTGGCTGAAACCGCTGCAACGCCGGGGGTGATTGAAGCTGCTTTCCGCCTGCTTCCGCGCCACCTTGTGTTGTTCGCAGTGGTGGGCGAGCCGGAATTGCGCGCTTTAGCCGGGCGCCGGCCGGACTCGCCCGCTCGCATGTATCAGTATGTGGCGGCCCAGGAAATCATCCAGCGGCGCGAAATTCTTCTTCGCCGCATGCGCGAGCAGGGAGCGCTGGCCATGGAATTCCTGCCCGGCCAGTTATCCTCAAACCTGGTCAACCATTACCTCCAGATCAAATCGCGCGGCATGCTCTGAGCGCGCTTTCCCGGCCGCTGGCCCCATCCACACTGGGTCAAATAGAGAAACAGCAGGCCGCCTGCCGCCGCCGAGCATGCGAATTTGGCCGCCACGGGAAGCGAGGAAGGCGAGAAGAATCCTTCCAGCACCCCCGCCACGAAAAGCACCGGGATGATGCCCAGGGCCAGTCGCACGCCCTGACCGCCGTAAAGAACAAGCGCCTCGCGACGCGGAAGTTCACCGGGAAACAACAAGCCGCGCGCGAGGAGCAGCCCGCCGCCGCCGGCGATGAATATCGCGGGCAATTCCAGCGCGCCGTGCGGCGCGACAAACGACCAAAGTTGCAGGCTCATCCCGGCCTGCCAGCATGCCGCTCCAATCACGCCGATGAGCACGCCATTCAGCGCCAGCAAATAAATTGTTCCGAGGCCGCCGATGATTCCCACCGCGAACGTCGTGAAGGAGACGCTCAGGTTGTTGGTCATGATCGCGCTTGAAGCCAGCGGCTTGATGGTCAGCACGGAGTGGGTCCACATCTCGCGCCGGTCAATCGTGTCGCTCATTTGCGGGCCGAGCAGGAATCGTTGAAACGAGGGGTCGGCAAGGCTGGTGAATAGTCCCGCCAAACCTCCCGCCACGAAAATCAGGAAAGCAAGAGCCGTGTAGCTCCACGTTTGACGGAAGACGCGAGGGAATTCGTAGCGATAAAAATCCAAGATGCCGCTCGCCCGCCCGCCCCGGCCCATATAGATTAAATTGTGCGCGCGCGCCAGAAGTTGATTCAGGTAAATCGCCCAGGGCTGGCTCATGGGGTCCTCGCGCACCGAGGCCAAATCCGCGGCGATCTGCCGGTACAGTAACCCCAACTCCTGAAGCTCCGCGTGGGCCAGCGCACTCGTCCCTCGATGTCCGGCCTTCTGGATGATTTTCTCCAGCCGGTCCCAGTACGGCTTGCGTTTTTCCATCCAGCGTGCGCTAATCATCAGGAACTCCGGCAAACGCCATTGGGCCTGGCATTACAACCTCAGGAAGCTTGCAGCAGGCTTCCTATTCTATCGCTATGGCAAAAAGGCTGGGCCTCGATTTGGCACGCGGTCCAGCCTCTTTGCCGGCAGGGCGCGCCTTGGAATT
>JASIKV010000361.1 GCA_030049455.1 Terriglobia bacterium | reverse complement strand
GAAGGTCCTCAGCCGCCAAGCCGCCGCAAAGAATGGAACGTGAGGCAACGAAGTGTATTCGCGATGCCGCATCCTTTGGCGTTATCTTCCCGATTCCAGCTCGCTCGAGCCATAGAGCGGTGATTCGGCGGGGATGGGCTCATTCCAGATGTAGTAGCTGAACCAATCGAGATTGGCTTGCAGCAGGGCGCGCTGGGATTTGGGTTTGTTCACGCCATGTCCGAAGCCTGTGTAGAGAATCAGGCGCGCCGTCACTCCCTGATCCTGCAAGCCGCGGTACAACTCGAAGCTGTCAGGCACGGGTACACGCTTGTCATTGCTGCCCTGCTGAATCAGCGTTGGAGTTTTCGCCTGGTTGATGGTGGTGATGGGTGAGGTCTTGGCGTAAACCTCCGGATCATTCCACGGCGTCGCGTGCAGGTACTGGCGCGTGAAGGGCGTGATGTCGGTATTCACGTAATAAGTCATCCAGTCGCTGATGCCGGCGCCCACGGAAATCGCCTTGAAGCGATCGGTGTGGGTGGTCAGGAACGCTGAGATGTATCCTCCCTCGGACCAGCCCATTGCGGCCAGGCGATTGGGGTCAACGATTCCCTTTGCGATGAGCGAGTCCACTCCGCTCATGACATCCCACATATCGCCCACACCCAGGTTGCGAACATTCAGCGCGCGAAACGCCGCTCCGTACCCGGCACTGCCGCGATAATTGGGCTCCAGCACCAGCGCTCCCTTGCAAAGAAATGTTTGGAGGGGATAGGCGTAGCTGCTGGCTGCAAGCAGGGGCATGGAAGTCCCGGTAGGCCCGCCGTGAATCATGACGAGCAGTGGATACTTCTTCGCCGGATCGTAATCGGCGGGCTTGTAGAGAATTCCCTCAATCTGCGCCCCGTCCTGGCTTTTCCAGGAAACTACTTCCGGCTTGCCCAGAATCCAGTCTTTCACCTGCGCTGTAACGTCCGTCAGTTTTCTGGGCGCAAACGGAGAAACGGAAGTCACAAACAATTCCGTAATGTGCGTTGAGTCCTCGGCAATAAAGGCCAGCTTCTTAAAATCGTTGGTAAATGTACCGCCTTCCGTGACCAGCGCATCGGGCGAAGTGATTCGCCGGAATTCAAGCGAGGCTGGATTGAGTTGAAAAAAATGATTGGAGGTTTTCTGCGTGGCGGAGAAATAGATGCCGTCCGGCCCCCAATCCGCGAGGTTTGGATCCTCGTCGAACTTCGCCGTCAGGTCGCGAACATCGGCGGGCGTGGTGGCCGGATTCGCGATGACCGCCTCCAGATCCACGACCGCGATATGACCATTCGCGTAGTAATAATACGGCTCCGCGAGGGCTGTGCCGAATGCCAACTGTTTATCGTCCGGAGAAAATACCGGCGAACCATCAGGTCCTGGCAGAGCCACGATCTTCTTCACGCTATTGCTCTGCCCCAGATCGAGCAGGTAGATGTCTGAGTCCCCGCTGAAGGCCAGAAGAGGATTGTTCGTAGCGCTGAAAGCAATTTTCGTGGAATCGTGCGACCAAGAAAATGACTCAATGTTGAGCTTTTCGTCTGTGGTGAGCTGTTTGCCCGCGACAGGGAGGAAGCTCTTCTCCGCGGCAGTAAAGTCCACAAGCCAAAGCTGATTCTGCTGGTAATCCTTTTCAAAGACATCGTAATCGCTATATTTTTCCTTGCGGTCCTTGCCGGACTTCGCCTCAGGCGGATTCGCGGTGAAGGCGATCCACTTGCCGTCTTTGGACCAGTGGAAATTGCCCACATCGGTTTCCGACTTGGTGAGTTGCCACGCCTCTCCGCCCTCGGGTGAGATCACCCAGATTTGATGGCCGGCGGGCTTCCCCCCTTCCTTGGCATCTTCCCTCTTGTCCTCCTTCCTTTCCGCTTTCTCTTCGGGTTTTTCCGCCTTCTTTTCTGACTGGGGCGGCTCAATCGCTGAGGATTCCCGCTTCGTGATGAAAGCAATCCACCGCCCGTCCGGAGACCATTCCGCCGGAGACGCGGACTCTTTGCCCCTCGTTAACTGGAAGTTGGCTCCCGTCGCCACATTCACAATCCACAATTGCGAAAGATAAGAATTGTCCTTCCAGTCGGTTTCGCGCATGAGATAAGCGATGAACCGGCCATCGGGAGAGATTCTGGCAGCACTGATGGGCTTCAAACTTAGGGCTTCATCCAGCGTGGGCGTGTGCCGAGTCTGTGCGAACAATAACCCGGGCAAAAAGATGGCAAACAACCATCGAGCGGCGGATTTCCGCAAGTTATCCCCTCCTGTTCAAAAGGATGTCGATTGTACATCCGGTTGGACGTTTGCGAACAGTAAGAGTCACAGCCGAATGCCTGTGCCCGGAGACAGTCGAGCAGCCGCCCGTCATGCCACTCGATGTTCCGTAGTCCGAAAAGGGGGCTGTAAGTAACAGAATATTAATGGCTACTATAAACCGTTTCGATTTGACTGTCGCGTAACAATAGCGTCAAATTGTCGCAATCCAGAAATTAGACTGGGTATTCTCGGATAATTTGGCGAAGGGAGAAGTTTATGCATCACCGAGGTAAGTTCTATGCCTTGTTCTTGGTATTGCTATTGCTGCCACTTTACGCTGCGCAGGCTCTAACCAACCGCGGTTCCGTTTCCGGAAACGTGTACGATGCGAGCGGGGCGGCGGTTCCAGACGCCACGGTCCTCCTGGTGTCTGCTGCCACCGGCGCGACGAACACCTTGACGACCCTACACTCGGGAGAGTTCGTTTTTCCCGATCTTATACCCGGCGTTTACACCCTTACCGTCAGTCACCCTGGGTTTGAGACAGTGAAAATCGATGAAGTGCAGGTACAAGTGGGAAGGGTCACCACCATTCCCGTCACCCTCGCCCTGGCCCGTATGATGAAGACCATGGAGGTCTCGGCGTCGGCAGTTTCGCTGGAAACCCAGCAGACCGCGCTCAATTCGGTTATAACCAATCAAGCGGTGCAGGACATCCCCTTAAATGGCCGCGACTATCGCCAACTGCTGGTGCTGACGCCAGGATTCGTTTCCGGCGCCGGCGCGCACGAAGCTACCAACGGCAACCGGGACAACCAGAACAACTGGCAGATCGACGGGGTCGACAACAACGACTTCTGGCAGAACTCGGAGGCATTCAACCAGGGCAGCATCTCCGGCGTGGCCGGCGTGCTCCTTCCCATCGACGCCATTGAGGAATTCAACCAGCAGAGCGCCGGAGGCGCCGAGTATGGACGCAATCCCGGCTCCACCATCAATGTCGTCATCAAGTCCGGCAGCAACCAGATTCACGGCAGCGTCTATTACTTCAATCGAAATGATGCGCTGGCGGAAAAGTCCCCGTTTTTCGAACCGGGCGTTTCCTCGGCCGAATTGAAAAACAATAATTTCGGTGGCACGCTCGGCGGACCCATTCTCAAAGATAAGCTTTTCGTCTTCCTCGGATACGAAGGGCAACGGTTCATTGCGGGCAATCCCCAGGTGGCAACCGTCCCCTCCGCCGCATGGGTGAGCAACGTTGAATCCACCGTCATGGCCCCCTATGGCGTCACCGCCAACCCCACCATGGTCGCAACCCTGGATAATCTTTGGCCCGTCCAGACATTTGCCAACGCGCCTGCAACGGGCGGCAACTTTACCAGCAACTCGCCCAACGTCTATTCCAGCGACAACGAAGTGGGCCGATTTGACTGGAATATCAACAGCAAGACGCGCGCCTACTTTCGAGGGCTTTTCGGGCACGGATATGCCACAGCCGCGGTGGGTTCGGTTTTCGGCGAATACTACCAGGCCGTGCCCAGCGCTCAGTCGAACTGGGTGCTGGACGTGACCAGTACCATCTCTCCCCACCTGGTGAACCAATTCCTGGCGGGTTACAACTACTTCCTGCAGAACTTTAACGATGCCGTCAGCAACCAGGACCCGCCCTCCTGGGGCTTCAACACCGGAGTCACGAACGCGAACTTCGGCGCTCCGCACATTGCCATTGCGGGGTTTGATGACGGTGGCGTGGGCGAAACCGCGCAACTGGGCCGCACCGATCCCACCTGGCACATCACGGACGACATCGAATACACCCGCGGCAACCACACCTTCAAGTTCGGTGGAGAGTATCGCCACGCCGGATTGTGGGTCCACTACCTTTGGGGCGCCCGGGGCAGCTTTGATTTCACCGGCACAGCGGGTCCCTGGTCGGCCGGCAACTTCAGCGCAGCGCAGATGGGCCTTGCGGATTTTCTGGCCGGGTATATCCTCTCCGGAGCCCAGAACGCCAATGACATCGCCATCGGCAGTCCCACGCGCAACTGGTATGTCGAATCGGGCTCAGGCTACTTCCACGATAACTGGCAGCTTTCGCCCAAGCTGAATATCAATTACGGCGTGCGCTACGATTACTACACTCCCTACCACGACCCGACGAACACCATTTCGTCCTTCTGGCCCACATTCACGGGAACGAATCCGCCGGGCCTGGCGTTTCCGGGCCAGCCGGGAAGCCCCATCAGCTCGCTCTATCCGCCCGACCATCATGAGTTCGCCCCGCGCCTCGGCTTTGCCTACACACCCCATCGCGGCGGAAAGACGGTGATTCGCGGCGCCTGGGGACTCTACTACGACATCGCCAACGGCAACGTGTTTGTGGATAACGGCGCGGACAACGGTGCGCTGGGCGTGTCGAGAAATCCGGGCGGTCCCAACCCTGTTTACACCGTGTTCATTCCCGGCACGACCTACGAGACGGTGCAGCAGGGCGTTTATCTGTTTGGATCCTCAACGCCGGAGCCCCCCTTCGGCGCCTTTGCGGTGGACCAGCAGCTTACCGCTCCCTACGTCCAGAACTTCAACTTAAACGTGCAGCGCGAGCTCAAGCCGCACACCGTTCTGCAAATCGGCTACGTCGGCAACCAGGGACGCAAGCTGATGCTGACGCGGAACATGAATCAGCCTCCAGCCAGCGTCACACCGTACGCGGACTTTCAGTCGGCCCGGCCCTACGATTACATTGATCCCGGCTACTACGGCGACATCACCGAATTGATGAGCGCCGCCACTTCCCACTACAACTCGATGCAGATATCGCTTCGCAACACTTCGTGGAAGGGACTCACAGGCCAGATCTCCTACACTCTCAGCCACGCCATGGACGATCAATCGGCCCCTCGCTATGCCGCACCAACCGACAATAACAACTTTCAGGGCGATTTCGGCAACTCGGACTTCGACACCCGGAACAACATCAGTGCCTATGCCCTGTACGACGTGCCGCAACTTGGCCACTCGATGCCTCGACTGACCAAGGGGTGGGAGCTGAGCGCCTTCAGCACATTTCTTTCCGGGTTCCCCTTCTCGGTCTATAGCGGGCTCGGTTACGACGATCCCAGCAATACGGGTTCGTACCACGAGCGTGCTGACCAGGTCGGACCTCTGTTCTCAGGCGTCACCCAGCCCGGACCTGATTACAATGGCATACAGTTCTTTAATCCCGCCGCCTTCACCGTGGCGGCCAACGGGTCGTTCGGAACCACCAAGCGCAATGAGTATTACGGCCCGGCCTTCCGAACCATCGACTTCTCCGTGATCAAGAACACCCCGATTACGGAGAAGGTCAGGGCGCAATTCCGCGTCGAAATGTTCAACGTGTTCAATATTCTGAACCTCGCCTCGCCCGATAACAGCGTGGGCGACCCGACGTTCGGTGAAAGCCTCAGCACGCAGGCGACGTCACAGGGCGCACCGGGGATCGGCTCGGGCGAACCCTTTAACGTCCAACTCGCTCTCAAGCTCATCTGGTAAGGGTTGGAGCAAACTACGAACGGGATGTTTCCGTGAAATCCCCGCTGGGGAGGCAATCTCAGCGGGGATTTTTTTTCATTCGTGAGTGGCGCGGCTAGCCATGCGCACGGGCTGGCAGCCCGTGCCTCGTAGGGGCGGTTCACGAACCGCCCTACGACCACCGTTGTGGTCGTGGCAATGCTATCATCCTCGCTGGCATGTCACCCGTTGAAAGGCGTACCAAACTATGAACAAGAGACCCTCACCTGGGTCCAGGCGCAAAGCCGAGGCATTAATCCCCTACGAATGGCCGGGCTCGTATTTCCTGGGCAAAGAGGAATTGGCCGCCGCGGCGTCCGTCCTGAAAGCGCGCAGCCCATTTCGTTTTTATGGTCCCGACCTGCAGGGTTATGCCGACCGCCTGGAGAAAGCCTACTGCCAGCGCCTGGGCAGGAAGCACGCGCTGGCAGTCAACAGTGGAACGTCAGCGCTCAGCCTGGCCATGGCCGCGCTCGGCATCGGTCCG
>JASIKV010000360.1 GCA_030049455.1 Terriglobia bacterium | reverse complement strand
GGGCAAGGATAGGCGCCTGCCCGGGCAACAAGAGGCAGGTATCATCCCCTTGCAAATCGACGATGTCTGAGCATATCCTGCCCTTGGTTTCCTGCGATGCACAGAGTTTTAGGAGTAATCCCGGCGCGCATGGAGTCCACGCGATTGCCGGGCAAACCGCTGCGAGCCATCTGCGGGCGACCCATGATCGCCTGGGTGTATGAAAACGCGCGCCGCGCCGCGTGCCTGGACCATCTGCTGGTGGCGACGGATTCCGCGGAAGTCGAAGCGTTTTGCGGCAGGCAGGGCATTCCGGTCATGATGACCTCGCGGGAACACCAATCCGGCACCGACCGCCTGTCGGAGGTTATGACCAAGGAACCCGCAGAAATCTACGTGAACATCCAGGGTGACGAGCCCATGATTAGCGCCCTCCACGTGGAACGCCTGCTGCTGCCTTTCGATCAACTGCCTGCGACGCAAGTGTCCACACTGAAGGTGCGCATCGATGCCGAGGCTGCGCTGGATCGAAACGTGGTAAAAGTAGTGACCGATCTTTCGGGCCGGGCACTTTATTTCTCCCGGGCGCGCATCCCCTTCGATCAGGATGCCACCAGACCCGTGCAATATTTCAAGCATCAGGGATTCTACGCATTCAGGGCCGAGGCGCTGAAAAAGTTCCACAATCTTCCCGCATCACCTTTGGAGAAGCTGGAGAAGCTTGAGCAGTTGCGCTTCCTCGAAAATGGAATTCAGATCGCCGTGGTCGAAACACCCCGCGACACCATCGGCGTGGACACCGAGGAAGATCTGCGAAGAGTGGAAGAGTATTTCCAGCATTTAGAGCCGCCGCCGGAAAGGTAGTTTGCGATGCGCATTAAGAAGGCAACCAAGAAGTACGAAGCGTGGCTGGCCAAGCAGATTACGATAGTTCCTGCCGACCTGGGGTTGAAACACACCCGCATGGCTGAAGATTCATTCCAATTTCTCAGGGCAACCTTTTACCGATGGATGCAACTTTGGAACCTTATCTGCCGGGACCTTGCGCGCGCGCCGCGAGTGCTGGCGGTGGGGGACTTGCATGTTGAAAATTTCGGCACTTGGCGCGATCGCGAAGGCCGTCTGATTTGGGGCGTGAACGATTTCGACGAAACCTATCCTATGGCGTATGCAAACGACCTGGTACGCCTGGCAGTGAGCGCCCATCTGGCGATTTCCGCGAACCATCTGGTCCTCAAACACGAGGAAGCCTGCGCGGCCATTCTGGCCGGCTATCGCGAGGGCCTGGAGAGCGGGGGCAAGCCCTTTGTGCTCGAGGAGGAAAACAAGTGGCTTCGGGAAGCGGCCACCGGCGAGCTCCGTGACCCCGTTCACTTTTGGGGAAAAATGAACGGGCTTCCATCCATTCGCGGTGACGTTCCGAAAAGCGCACGCAAGGCGCTCGAGGATCTCCTGCCGGCCCCCGACCTTCCCTATCGCGTTGCGCACCGCGTGGCCGGGTTGGGGAGCCTGGGCCGCGAGCGCTTTGTCGCTCTGGCAGATTGGGATGGAGGCCGCGTGGCTCGTGAGGCCAAGGCCCTTTGCCCCTCAGCCTGTGTATGGGCAAATGAAGAAAAAGGCTCGAAGAAGATTTACTACGAGGAAATCATCACCACTGCGGCTCGGGCCCTTGACCCGTTTGTACATTTGCGCGGCCGTTGGATCGTCCGCCGCCTGGCTCCTCATTGCTGCCGCATCGAGCTATCGGCGCTTCCCAAGAAGCGGGATGAGGAGCGGCTGCTCCACTCCATGGGATTCGAAACCGCAAACATTCACTTGGGAACCAAGGGGGCCCTCAAGAATATCCGTCGCGACCTGGCCAAGCGCAAACCCGGATGGGTTCATGAGGCGGCAAAGAAGATGGGTGACGCGGTGCGCAAGGACTGGGAGGAATGGCGGAAAGGTTGAAGCAAGTGGCACTCACACGCCGCAGGAGTGACAGCAACGCCCTGCGCGTGTACGGCCAATCAGTTGATCGGAGCCTTTTACTTTTCCCCAACCAGGTACTTGCAACCCTCCGGCCCCATGCTGGCGGAGTGCAAGACTTTCCCCGGAATGTCGAACCGCTCACCGGGCTTATAGGTGCGGGTCTGGCCTTCGAGAGTGACGGTCATTTCGCCCGCTAGAATGATGTGGGCTGAAATATCGGGGTGCTGGTGGGGAGGATAATTCATGCCTGGAGCGTCTTCCCATACGTACACGTCGCCGAATCCTTCGTCCTGAAGCTGCTTCGTCAATTCTTGTTCGTCCATGTTCACGAATCTCCTGGAGCTTTCACGGGAAGCTCAATCCCTTTCTTCTCGGTTACTCCTCGTCAATCTTCGAAGGTCCCTCTGTTAGCGTCTTAGAGCTGCCCCGGCATTTTTGCCGTGGCATCCAGATACTGACCCACTAATTTGGTGAACGCACGAACCCTGGGAGGGATTGCCTGTACTTCAAATACTGAGCAATGCTTGATCTCTTCCACTTCTCCCATCAGTGCGGTAACCGAGTCCAATGCTTCCTCCACCGGGTAATCCACCCCCACCAGTTGCGAGGGGTTGTAGCGCACGGCATTTTTCAGTTCGCGAACGATCTTATCAGCCGTTACCAGCACTCCGCGCTGCTTTTCGCAAAATCCCTCCCAACTGGGGCCTGATTCAGGATATCCCTCCATGGCGTGCCGGTGGCCATAATGCTCAAGTTCGCAGCCAAGCCATTCAAGATCCTGCGCGAGTTGCAACAGCGGCGGTTCCTGCACGAACAATTATTGTAAT
Source organism: Terriglobia bacterium (assembly GCA_030049455.1). Taxonomy (GTDB): domain Bacteria; phylum Acidobacteriota; class Terriglobia; order UBA7540; family UBA7540; genus Bog-366. The sequence continues at coordinate 2,659 of JASIKV010000360.1, read as the reverse complement.
ATAGGGCGCGGCGAACGGGCGGTGAAAAGCGATCCTGCACCTGCTGCAACCCAACAGGCTAAATCGAGCTGTTGAAACCCCTGCCCGCCTCACAAAGTCTTAGATGCATCCTTGAGGAGAAACGACGTGGAATTTCGCACCCTTCCGAAGACCGGACTGAAGGTATCCCGGCTGTCGTTCGGCACCATGACCTTCGGCTCCCAGACGGACGAAGCCACCGCCCGCCGGATCATGGATTGTTGCCTGGATGCCGGCATCAACTTTATCGACACTGCAAACGTTTACAATCGCGGCGCCGCGGAGACCATCGTGGGGAAGACGCTCAAGGGCCGGCGTGACAAGGTCATCCTTGCCTCCAAGGTGCGGGGCAAGATGGGCGATGCCCCCGACGAGGAAGGTTTGTCCCGCGCCGCCATGCGCAAAGCCATTGATGCCAGTCTTCAGCGCCTGGGCACGGACTACGTCGACCTCTACTACCTTCACCAGCCCGATTACGCTGCTGCCATTGAAGAAACCCTCGAGACCATGCAGGAATTGGTGCGAGCCGGCAAAGTGCGCTTCCCGGCAATTTCCAACTACGCCGCGTGGCAAGTGACCGAAGTCAATTGGATTTGCGAAAAAAAAGGTTACCAGCCCTACTTCATTTCACAGCCCATGTATAACTTGATCGCGCGGGGAATTGAGGAGGAATATCTGCCCTTTTGCAAGCGATTCGGAGTGGCCGTTGTCCCTTACAATCCACTCGCGGGCGGATTGCTGACCGGCAAGCACTCGAGCGCCAGCGGGCCGACTGCGGGAACGCGCTTCGACGGCAACAAGATGTATCAGGACCGCTACTGGCTTGACGACGATTTTGCCGCCGTTGAGGAGTTGCGCAGCATTGCCAAGGAGGCCGGAAAAACCCTTGTACAACTGGCGCTCCAGTGGCTGCTCTCTCAACCCGTCGTCGATTCCATCATTTTGGGAGCTTCGCGCCTCGAGCAACTCCAGGAAAACCTGAAGGCTGCCCAGGGCGGCGCGCTGGATCAGCCCATTTTGAGCCGCTGCGACGCGGTTTGGAAACGGTTGCGGGGGATTACGCCCAAATACAATAGATAAAAAAGGATTCTGATTGCACTTCGCCAAGCTCTCAGAGATGATGTTCGCCCTGCCGCTTGAATTATCCTGACGCCTGGCCGTTCGAGCCGGCCGTACAACCTCCGGCATGGCGGCAACAGCGATGATGATCGGGAGCGCTCATGTCCAAAGACAAGTTCGCTTTGGGAATTGACTACGGCACGGAATCGGGCCGTGCTGTGGTGGTGCGCGTGCGCGATGGGAAGCTCCTGTCCGCGTCAGTAGTTCCTTACCCGGACGGCGTCATTGACGAGCGCCTGCCCGGCGGCCCGAAACTCGAACCCGACTGGGCGCTTCAGAATCCTCTCGACTATCTATACGTTCTGGAAAGGGCAGTGCCCAAGGCGCTGAAGGATGCGAAGGTGAAAGCCGAAGACATCATTGGCATCGGGACGGACTTCACCGCCTCCAGCCCCATGCCTGCCATGATGAATGGTACGGCGCTTTCCGCGCTTCCGAATTTTCGAAAGGTTCCCCACGCCTATGTGAAGTTGTGGAAGCACCACGCCGCGCAGCCGCATGCCAATCGCATCAACGAAATCGGCCGCGAGCGCAACGAAGAGTTTATTCGCAATTACGGCGGCAAGTATTCGTCGGAGTGGTTTTTCTCGAAGCTCTTGCAGGTGGCCGATGAAGCGCCGGAAGTCTACGACGCCATGGACCGCTTCATTGAGGCGGGCGACTGGCTGGTGTGGCAATTGACCGGCCAGGAAAAGCGCAATACCTGCACGGCCGGTTACAAAGGCATGTGGGTAAAAGGCCGGGGATTTCCCTCCAGCGATTTCTTTCGTGAACTTCACCCGCGCATGGAAAACGTCATCGTCGATAAAGTTGGCGAAAATTATTTTCCGCTTGGGGCCAAGGCGGGCGGGCTAACGGCGCATTGGGCCAAGAAGATGGGGCTCAAGGAAGGCACACCCGTCGCTACTGGAAATGTGGACGCACACGTTGCCGTGCCGGCTTGCACCGTTACAGAACCCGGCGCGCTGGTGATGATCATGGGCACTTCCATCTGCCACATGCTGCTGGGCAACGAACGGCAAATAGTGGAAGGCATGTGCGGTGTGGTGGAAGACGGCATTGTGCCTGGCCTGTGGGGTTATGAGGCGGGACAATCCGCCGTCGGTGACATCTTCGCCTGGTTTTTTGAGCACGGCGTGCCGGATTATATTCATCAGGAAGCGCGCAAGAAGAAGGTGCCGTTCGAGCAGGTGCTGGAAAACCGCGCTTCGGCGCTCAAAACCGGTGAGGCAGGCCTGCTCGCTCTGGACTGGTGGAATGGCAACCGCTCGGTTCTGGTGGACGTGGATCTGACCGGCATGATGCTGGGCATGACGCTGGCCACGCGCGCAGAAGAAATCTATCGCGCGCTCATTGAGGCCACGGCGTTCGGCACACGCACCATTATTGAGGCCTTTGCCTCAAAGGGCATCACCGTGAATAAGCTGGTGGCATGCGGCGGCTTGCCGGAGAAGAATCATCTGCTCATGCAGATTTACGCAGACGTTACGGGTTGCGAGATCAATCTCGCGGACCCGCTCCA
>JASIKV010000359.1 GCA_030049455.1 Terriglobia bacterium | reverse complement strand
CATCACCACAGAGAGCACAGAGGACCACGGAGACGACTTTCTCTGTGCACCTTTGAGACCCCTGTGGTGAGAGCCGATTCTGGCTTGCGGCTGGGCCGCACTGTCCACCGTTCACTATTCACTGCCCACTGCTTTTACTCGTACCTGAGCGCCACCATGGGATCGACGCGGGTTGCGCGTCGCGCGGGAATCCAGCTCGCGCAAAGCACCACAACCACCAAGCCCAAAATCGCAATGACAAAGGCAATCGGATCCGACGGGCCAAGGCCAAAGAGCATGGTGCGAAGCAATCGTGCTCCCGCAATGGCGAGGGGAAGACCCACGATCAGGCCAGCAACACTCACCACCAGGCTTTCACGCAGCACCATTCTCAGCACCTGGCTGCGCTGGGCGCCCAAGGCCAATCGAACTCCGATTTCTGCCGTGCGCCGGCTGACGCGGTATGCAAGCGTTCCGTAAAGTCCTGTGGCCACCAGCAGCGCCGCCAGCACGCCGAAAGAAATCGCCAGCCGCGCGGACAGGCGCTCACCCGAGATCGATTGGTCAAACTGGTCACGCTGCGTCATGGGCTCAAGCAAGGGCAAATCCTGCCCGAATTCGCGGACGGTTCGGCGAACCTCCGGCAGCAGCGCCTTGGGGATTCCTTCCGTGCGCAACTCGATATTCATGCCCGCCGTGCCGGTGAGCTGGGTAAAGGGGAAATAAGCCATGGGCCGGGCTTTCTCCTCGACTCCAGTATATTTGCTGTCCTGAACCACTCCCACTACGGCGTATTGGGGGGCATTGGGGCCGTTCCCCATGGCTACCATGTGGCCGATGGGCTCGCGGCCGGCGAGATATTTCTGGGCAAACGTGCGATTGACAATAACAACCTTGGGTGCGGAGGAAGAATCCTGATCGTTAAGGTCGCGTCCCTCGAGGATAGGAATCTTCAGGGCGTGGAAGTAATCCGGTCCCACGGAATTCCATCGCATGGAAGCAAATTCAAGCCCCGCGGGAATGTTGCCATCAACATAAACTCCGGTGTTGTTGCTCCATCCCGAGCCAATGCGGTTACCCATCAGGGTAGCGGATTCCACTCCCGGAAGTGCGCGCAGGCGATCCATCAGCGACTGGTAGAAATGCTGGACCTCAGCATCGCTGTGAAGCGTTTGGGGAGGCGATATTCCAAATACCAGCAGGCCCTGGGGGTCGAGTCCCAAATCCAGATTCTCCAGGTTGCGAAGTGTGCGGAAAAGCAGGGCCGCACCCACCAGCAGGACCAGGCAGAGGGAGATTTGCAGTGCCACCACCACCTGCGCCGCGCGGTTCTGCCGCTTGTCTCTGCCCGCAGTTCGCGCGGAAGTCTTCAGCGCGAGTCCGGGGTCGCAGCGCAGGGCATTGCGCAACGGGGCAAGCCCGAAAACCAACGCCGCAAGCGCCGAGATTCCCAGCGTAAAGATCAGTACTCGCTGGTCGGGGGCCACATTGAAGTCCAATTCTGCCCAAGCAGCCAGGGATCGCGTGGCCCAGATGGCGAACACCCAACCCAGTGCGGTCCCTATCGTAACCATCAGCAGGCTCTCGATGAGCAAATGACGAAAGAGTTGCCAGCGGCTCGCTCCCATGGCGATTCGAAGGCTGAATTCGTTCCGCCGCGTGGTGTTCCGCGCAACCAGAAGCAGCGCCACGTTGCTGCAGGCAATCAGCAGGACGAGTCCGACCATCGCCATGAGCAGGTAGAGCGGTCTTTCGAACTCGTCCTGCATATTCTGGATGCCCCGCACGGGGGTGAAATAAAGCGCCGGAGGTTGTTCCTTGGGGCCGGGCTTTCCCGCGGTCTCGGCAAACGTACTCTCGACAATCGGATTCAATCGCGCCAGCGCCGGTTTCTCACCCATTCCCGCCTGGAATCGCCCAATCATCATCAGGAACAACCAGGTGGGCGACCCGTACATTCCTTCTGTGTCGGAGGGCGACCGCCCCCAGGGCTTCAAGTCGTTCCGGGTCTGCAACGGAATCCAAATGTCCGTGGGCTCACCCGGCTCCACCCCCTCAAATTCCCGCTGCGCAACGCCGATCACCGTAATGGGCACGCCTTTGACAAAAAAGGACTGGCCCAGCACGGAGGGATTGCGGGCAAAGCGCCGCGTCCAGTAGGCGTAGCTCAGCACGGCAGAGGGAGTGTGCTGAGCTTCATCATCGAGCGTGAACCCGCGGCCCCGAGCCATGTGAACGCCCAGCCCGGAAAAGAAATTCCCGCTCACCATGTCGGCATTGGCTTCTTCGGCCTCGTCACCAAAACGCACCGCCACCTTTCGAAGGCTCAACGGGACGTACGCCACCAAATCCGAGAAGACCTGGCGTTGCTGCCGGAGCTGCTCGAAGACGGGCTCGGTCAGGGAGGTGTCATCATGGCCCGTTTGCGAAGTGTGCTCCGGCTGGGAGGTAATGTGAATTCGAACCAACTGGTCGGGATCGTGCACCGGCAGGCGGCGCATCAGTGCGGCATTCATGACGCTGAAGATCGCGGTGTTGGCGCCGATGCCCAGGGCCAGCGTCAACGCCGCAACAAAGGTGAAGCCGGGATTCTTGGCCAGCAGCCGCAAGCCGAAACGAAGGTCTTGAAGTATCCTGTTCATGATCTAGTTTTCAGTCTTCAGTCATCAGTAAGATCTCCTCAGGCTTCAGTTCCGGAACTTGAATTCGGTTCATTTCGAGCACTGAAAACTGAGAGCTGACGACTGACAACTTCATTCATACCTCAACGCCACCACGGGGTCGACTCTTGTCGCGCGCATTGCCGGGGCGAAGCAGGCCAGCAAGGCCACCAGGCTGAGCAGCCCGGCGACCCCGGCATAACTCAGCGGGTCGTGGGCGCTGATACCATAGAGCATTTTGGACATCAGGCGCGTCAGGGCAAAGGCCGATGCCAAACCAATGGCCACGCCCGCCAGTGTCATCTTTGCCCCATCGGCCAAAACCATCCGCAGCACGTCACCGCGC
>JASIKV010000358.1 GCA_030049455.1 Terriglobia bacterium | reverse complement strand
GCGAGTTTCTCGGCCGAGGAAAGCAGGTTCTCCATCTTGCGCATGCGCTGCTTCAGCTCAATCCGGCTGCTATAGATCCCCTGGAAGATGGGGTTGAGCTCGCCTCCCACCACGGGACGGCCGGCGCGCTTCGCCACCACCGCCTCAAAATCCGTGGGCAGCCCGATCTTCAGAGTGAAGGGCGCATCGCCCTTCTGGTTGAATTGCCTTACGATTTCGGGAAGATAGCCCTCGGGCTCGGAGACATCCGCGCCATCCATCGCCACACGATCGTGTCCGCGCGCGAACGGATCGAGCGCAGAGAACCGCTCGCGCGCGAAGCGCTCGAACTCCGCGGCATCCGCCGGCGGATGGAAGAAGTTGGAGTATCCAAACGGCAGCCAGAAGGCGGGAATCTGGGTGCCATCGATTCCCTGCCACAGGAATTCGGAAGGAGTATCGTTCGTGGCGACGCCGCGGAAGAACCAATAAGACTTGTAACCTGCCAGCTTCAGAATCTGCGGCATCTGCGCGTTGTGCCCAAAGGTGTCGAGATTCCATCCCACGGTCACGTCCACGCCCAACTCGTCGCGGTAATAACTCTTGCCGTAGAGCATCTGATGAACGAATGATTCGCCGCTGGGCATGTTGACGTCCGGCATGATGTCCGTGCCTCCCACCAGCAGCAGGCGGCCTTCCTTGATGTACTTTCGAAAGGCCGCGGCGTTTTCGGGGAATCGCTCGAGGTAAGGCCGGACGTAGGCAACCTGATCGAGCACAAACCGGTAATCAGGATGCTCGCCCAGAATGTGCAGTGCCGCCGTGATGTTGATAAGGCCCATCTGGAGGTATTCTTCACGGGTCTTGAACACCGCGCCTTCCCAGTGGGTGTGCGGGATGATCCACAGGACGTCCTTCTGCTGCTGCGTCTGTGCAAGCGCCCTGCCGCCCGCCGCCTGCAGGCCGATGCAGACGCACGCGCTGAGCAAGACTTGGGTCAGCTTTCGGAGCCGAGGACTGTTGGGCATAGCGATTCCGGCACCGTCGCCGGAAGGTTGTGCGGTATTGCGGAAATCGAGAGTTTAAGCCGGCGCAATTTCCGACTCGCGCTTGATGCGAACGTCGGTGAAGAAGTCGGACTCGTCGGTGCTGCGCGTGGAAAACTCCGAGACGATCGCTCCCTTGGGCCCCGCCTGGAACCAGTGCAGCGTGTCGGGCATCATGGTGTACTGGTCGCCGGGCTTCAGGCAGATTTCGTGATGAACGGTGTAATAGGCCTCAGAGCCTGCGGGCGGCCGCGCCTTGGGGCGCGCCGTGGGCTCGCCGGGAACGTGGAGGTACACAGTGCCCCAGCGGCAGCGAAAGGTCTCCTCCTTGCCGGGCTGGCCGTCCACGGTGGGATGGCGATGCTCGGGACAAGTCTGGCGCGGGAACATCACGATCTCCTTCGCGCACACTCGCTCGGTGTTCACGTAGATCAGAATTTCAAGGCCGGTCTTCTCCAGCTCACCGAGGCCGAAATCCGCGACTTCCAATCGCCCGCGCTCCTCCGGCGTCAGCACAATGCCGGCGCGCTTCATCATCCGGGCAGACTTCTTCACGGTGGCTTTGTACTTCTGCTGAGTGATCATGGCTTATGCTCCCCCCTGCATCGGGGCTTTTCCCGCCGAGCCCCACGCCCGAATCAGCGCTCGACATTTTAGCTTCACCACCTCGCGAGCCGCCACCAGAATATCGTCTTCGCCTCCCATTCCCACAAAGGGATGCGGGCTCATGGGCTCGCGGTAGGACTCGAGCTTCGCGCGCAATGCGGCGAGGTACACCTGCTTCAGGGCCGTTCCGTAGTTCACCTTGGCGACTCCTAACTGCACGGCGCGCTCAGCGGCTTCAAGTGGAATGCCCGTTCCGCCGTGCAGAACCAGGGGGACGGAGATGGCGCCGGCAATCTCGGCCAGCGCGGCAAAATCGAGCGGAGAGGTTCCCTGCGTCAGGATGTGCACGTTGCCCACGGCCACGCCCAGCGCGTCGATTCCGGTTTCTTCCACGAATGCGCGCGCCGCCTGGGGAGTGGTGGGTTCGGCGCTCTGGCTGGCGGTGGGGTTGGCCAAGTGCCCCACCTGCGCCTCGACGGTTGCGCCGCAACTGTGGGCTCTTAAGACCACCTGCGCCACCAGTTTGAGGTAAGCGTGCGGCGATAGCCCCTCATTCTCAACCATCACGGCGTTGAACCCGAGGCCCAGGGCCTCGTCCATCTGGGCAAGACTCGCAGACTCATTGAACAGCAGCGCTGCGGGCACGCGCGATTGGCCAAGCGCTGAGCCGATTCCCGCGTAATACGCCAGATTCTCCGCGCGCTTGCGGCCCGCGTTCATCAGGAAGCCCCCGTTGAAGCCCGCAATGACCGGCGAGCGCTCCTCCTCCGCGGCTTCCACGACAGCCTGGAACGACTCCAGATTCCATGCCTCGCAATAGCATACGGCGTATTTGCCCGCACGGGCATCGGCCAGCAATTTCGACATTGAGATAAGTGGCATGGGCTGCGCTTCACGCCAAGGCTTCGACTCTGACCGTCATGATGATGGAATGCTGCGAGATGGGGATTATAGCCAATGAAGTCGGCCGTGGGTTGGTGCCGAAGAGAGGACTCGAACCTCCACTCCCTGACGGGAACTACACCCTGAATGTAGCGCGTCTGCCAATTCCGCCACTTCGGCACTTGCACTGCTCGTCGCGAAAGGCAACTGGGCGCGCACAGTGAGCACCAACGCGCCAGCCGCAATTCTTCATGTTGCCATTCACTTCAGCGACTGTCAAGCGCGGCCCGGAATGACGCGGCCCCTCACACTTCGCCGCGTTTTGCCGCGGAGGCGATGCGGTCGGCGGCGCGAAACGCCAGCGCTTCAATGGTCATGGTCGGCTGCCCGCGGCCGGAAGTTACAAAGCTGCTTCCATCACACAGGAAGAGGTTGGGCACATCGTGCGTGCGATGGTCGGCGTTGATCACGGATGTCTTTGGATCGTTCCCCATGCGGCAGGTGCCGAGCAGGTGCACGGCGAACGACTGTTCCTGAACCGGGAATGTCCAGACCTTCTGCACCTTGGCGGCGTCCAGCAGCTCGAGCGACCGGTCGCGGAAAAAGCGCACCGTGCTCAGGTCATCAGGATGGTCTTTGTAGGTCGTGCACATGGCGGGAAGGCCCCAGGCGTCCTTCAAATCGGCATCGAGTGAGATGCTGTTCGTTTCCACAGGCAGTGAGGTTGCGTGGCTCGCCACAATCATGGTGCGCGAAAACGTCTCCAGCCAGGTCTTGTAGGCCTTGCCCCACGTTGGAGCGTCGACCGGCACGCTGCCCAGCGCGAATCCCATGGGCGTGGTGCCGAAGCGGGCGTCGAGCCCCCCGCCGCCGTAGAAGCCCAGCTTGGGATCGATCTCGTAGAAATCGTGCAGCACGCGCGTGACGGCCACGCTCTTGTACTCGTTCATCGGCTCATCCAACGTTGCGAAGACTTCATGATAGCCGTTGAACATCAGGTACTTTCCCACCAGGCCGCTGGAATTGGCAAGCCCCTGGGGAAAATGCCGCGACTTGGAGAGCAGCAGCAGGCGCGGCGTTTCCGCTCCGTTGCAGCTCAGTACCACCGCACGGGCCTTTTGGAATTGCCGGCGGCGGTTTTTGTCGAAATAGGCGACCCCCGTGGCGCGGCCGTGGCGATTGGTCTTCACCTGATAGGCGTAACTCTCGGTACGGACTTCGCACCGCCCGGTCTGCTGCGCCACGAGAATGACGCTAGCAAGCGAGCTCGACTTCGCGCCGACCTCGCATCCGAACGCCTCGCAGCGCCCGCAATGGATGCACCCCGCGCGGCCGCGATAGGGTTCAGAGAGAATCGCCAGCGGCGCGGGAAACGGATGCCAGCCGAGCTTCCATGCTGCGCGCTCGAAGACCACGCCGGAAGACTTCACGGGCATGGGCGGCACGGGATAAGGCTTCGAGCGCGGCGGATCGAAGGGGCTGGCGCCCGCCAGTCCCGAGACGCCCACCTCCCACTCCACCTGCGTGTAATAGGGCTCCATCTCCGCGTAGGTCACGGGCCAGTCGGCAAATCCCGTGCCCGGAATCGCCCCGCGGCGGCTGCGCTCGATGAAGTCGATTTCGTGAAAGCGCCAGAAGTTGGCGGTGAAGTGCACTGAGCCGCCGCCCACCAGGCGGCCGTAAACGATCGACTGCTGCTTGCGCGGTTTATCCTGCGGGGTCCTGCGGAACGTCTGCGGCTGCTCCTTCTCGTGGTTGGTCAACTGGCCGTCGAAGAACGTGGTGATCTCATCATGGGAAAACTCGCTCGGCTCGATCCACTTTCCCTGTTCAAGCACCACGACCTTGAAGCCCGCGGTGGAAAGCCCCTTGGCCAGAATTCCGCCCGCCGCGCCCGAACCGACGATGACGAAGTCGACTTCCAGCGACGGCTTGTAGGTGACTTGCTGATTCATGGCGCCCAAAAAGCTCTCACCACGGAGAACACGGAGTTTCACAGAGAAAATCTTCTCTGTGCCTCTCTGTGCCCTCTGTGGTGAATGCCTTTACTTGATATTATCTAATCTAATGTTCCTATAATGGTTTAAGCCCGACCGATTGCGAGCACTGCGATTTGCCAGTCTCAGTTTATACGTCACCCCGATGTGCCAGGGCGGTGATGCGGTCGGCGGCGCGAAACGCCAGCGCCTCAATCGTCATGGTGGGCTGCCCGCGGCCGGAAGTCACAAAGCTGCTGCCGTCGCAGAGAAAGAGATTGGGCACATCGTGCGTGCGATGGTCGATGTTAATCACCGAGCGCTTCGCATCGTTCCCCATGCGGCAGGTGCCGAGCAGATGCACGGCGCGTCCCCGATTGCGAATGGGCTGCACGTATACGTGCTTCGCCGGGCTCGCCGCGAGGATTTCCTGCGCGCGGCCTTGCAGGTATTTCATCGTCTTTACATCATCCGGATGATCCTGATGCGTCATTAAGATCGCGGGCATGCCCCAGGCGTCCTTCAAATCGGGATCGAGCGTGAAGCCGTTCGCCTCCACTGGCAATGAAGTGGTGTGGCAGGATATGTTCATGGAGTACGCAAAGCTTTCGGCAAGCCACTTCTTGTATTCCGAGCCCCAGCTTGGAACTTCCGGCGGCGTGCCCAGCGCGAAGTTGATGGGCGTGCTGCCGAAGCGCGCGTCCATGCCCCCGCCGCCGTAGAACCCCAGCTTGGGATCGATCTCGTAGAAGTCGTGCACCACGCGGCTGACCGCGGCGCTGGTGTAATCGTTGAGCGGATGGTCGAAGACGGCGCTCACACCGGCGAATCCGTTGGTCATCAGGTGCTTCCCCACGATGCCGCTGGAATTCGCGAGCCCGTCGGGAAACTGTTTGGATTTCGAGAGCAGCAGCAG
>JASIKV010000357.1 GCA_030049455.1 Terriglobia bacterium | reverse complement strand
CATTCTAAGTTGGTCTGGCAAGCCAATTGCTCTAGTCATAGTCGTGAGGGATGAAATGGAAAGGACAACGACAATGACAACGACCAACACAAAGCGAAATTGGCATATAACGATTGTGGATGTTCTGGTGGGCGTGGCGATTCTGATGATCCTATCTGCACTGATCGTTCCGGTCTTCTTACCGCCCGAGGGGCGTGCCGCGGCAAGAGCCAACGTGCCTGCCGCCGCCGCAAGTCCCGCCCATCGCTAATTCCCTCACTGCCGGCGCGCCACTTGGCGTGTCCTGGCGCGTCGTGAGCAGTGGGCGGATGGCGAGGCCGGAAAGCTCCATCGGCCAACCGGTTCGAATACCCACACTCCACATCCCGTCGCGAAAGTTCTGAATCTCCAAATAATCGACCCTATCATCCAAGGAATTGAAGGGAGTAAAATGTGCGCGCGCCGGCAAGTGTGCGGCGTGAGACTTCAACAAACGCATGGGGGATAAGATGCGAAAGTCTGGACGAAGGGATTTTCTCAAAAACGGGATCGCATCCGCCGCGGGCATGGCCGCAGGTCCAGCCCTGGAGAGCAGCGCGCTTGCCTCACCCGGGAAAAGCGGCAGGCAGGCGGGCGCCGCGCCCTCCGCGCCGCCCTTCAAACTGGGCCTGGTGACCTACAATCTTGCCAAAGATTGGGACATTGACACCATCATCAGGAATTGTGAGGAGACAGGTTTCGAGGGTGTCGAGCTGCGAACTTCGCACAAACACGGCGTGGAGATTTCTCTCGACAAGCCGCAGCGCGCGCAAGTGAAGCAGCGCTTTGCCGGTTCCAGCGTGCGACTGATGAGCCTGGGGACCACGTGCGAATTTGAGTCCCCTGACCCCTCGGTGGTGGAAAAGAACATTGAAGAGGTGCGCCGCTGGTGCGAGTTGGCGCAGGACCTGGGGTGCGTGGGCGTGAAAGTGCGGCCCAACGGCTTTCCCAAGGACGTACCCGAAGACAAAACGCTCGACCAAATCGGCCACGCGCTGAACCGCTGCGGAGACATTGCGCGCGACCACGGCGTGGAAATCTGGATGGAGGTTCACGGCCTGGGCACGATGCTCCCGCAGAATTCACACCGAATCCTGAGCGTCGCGAATCACCCCTCCGTTGGCGCATGCTGGAATTCCAACGATACCGACGTGGTGGACGGCTCCGTAAAGCCGTCGTTCGAGCTGCTGAAAGCCTGGATTCGCAGTTGCCACATCAATGAACTCGAACGGACGCTTTCACCCTGGGGCACCACCGTCCAGATCGCGCCGACGCTGAAGCCCGGCTTCCCGCAATGGGTGAAGCCCTATCCCTGGCGCGAGCTTTTCACCCTGCTGCGCGGCATCGGGTTCAATCGCTTTACCTACGCCGAGGTTCCGGAAAGCTGCGAGCCCATCCGCTTCATGCACTACTATCGCGCGCTGTGGCAATACCACGCGGCGTGAGGCTCAGCCTTGTTCGATTGCAAAGGGAGAATGCGATGCAAGTGTACGAAGTCGAGTGGGAATGCGCAAACTGCGGCCGGCGCCATTCGTTTCGCCATAGCGTCAATGAAGAGGACGGCTGGCCGAACAAATTTGAATTGACCTGCGAAGACCCCGAATGCGGGCAGGAGCAGGATGTGCCCTTTCGCGATTGCACGGCCACACCGGTGGATTCAGCCTGAAACCCGCGAACTTTCTTTCTAGGTGTACTTCAGCCACTTCAACAACTCCACCACCGAGGGCCGCTTGCCGTACATCAGGATTCCTACCCGATAGATTTTGGATGAGAATTGCACGACGCCCAGCGTGGTCAGGATGCTGATCGCAAGGCAAAGCGCGATTTGCCAGAAAGGCGGTGTCTGCAAAGCAATGCGCAGAACCATGAGGATGGGCGCGAAGAATGGAACCATTGAAATAATGACGGAAGTTGTTGAGTTCGCGTCGCGGATGACGATGGGATAAAGGATAAACGCCACCACGATCAGAATGGTGACCGGCATCTGGACCTGTTGCAATTCCTCTTCGCTCGATACCATGGCTCCCAGGGCGGCATAGAACGACGCGTAGAGCAGATAGCCGACCACGAAGAATATCAGGGCGTAAACCAGCAGCGACGTGGGCACGTGAATGTTGGGCAGGGAAGCGCCGGGGCGCATGGCGGACGCCATCGTCGACCCGTATCCCGACAGCAACATTCCGCACGTCCCCCAGATGAGGTACTGGGTAAATCCCACCGCGGCAACCCCCAGGATTTTTCCCGCGAGCAAATAGACGGGTTTGACGGACGAAGCCAGAATCTCGACAATGCGCGTGGTCTTTTCCTCCACCACGGAGCGCATCGTGGCAACGCCGTAAACCACCAAAGTGATGTAGAGAACCATCACGACACTGAAGCCCACGACGAAAGTCTGCCCCTTTTCCTCGGTTTCACCGCTCTTCGAAACCTTGACCATTGTCATATCCACGCCGTGAACCAGCTTTGGAAGGTCGTCGACGTGAACGCCGCGGTCGCTTAAGCGGCGCTCGATCACCGCGTTATCCACCGCCTTGCCCAGCGTCCCAAGCGTCGAGAAGTCGCCGGTGTTCGACGTGTAAAACGAGGCGTCGTTGCCCTCCAGCACGCCCTTCGGCACCTCCACGAACCCATCGAGCTGGCCGGCGCGAATCTGGTCATTCAATCCTTTGCGCGCATCTTCCTCCGAGGCAGGGCGATCCAGAATCTTCACAATCTCGTAGTGCGGCTTTCCGTTGGGCAGATTTCCTTTCAGGCCCGCGGCGATTTGCGTGGAAAGGCCGCCCAGATTGTCCAGAATCGAAATCTTCAGGGTGTGATCAGTGGCGCGGGTGGCAAGAAAAAGGCTGACCCCAAAGATTCCCACGCTGAAAAGCGGCAAGCCGATGGTGCTGAAGATGAATCCCTTGCTCCGCACGCGCGTCAGGTATTCGCGTTTGACAATCAGCCAGATTTTACGCATTGGCCTCCGAGACTTTTTCAATAAAGATGTCGTTCAGCGGCGGCTCAACAAGTTCGAAGCGCGATACGCGCACGCCCGCGGCCACAGCGGCTTTCAGAATCTCCTGCGGATCAGCGCCGGGGCGCAGTTTGGCCTCGACGACCGCGCCAAAGCGATTGACCTTCTCCACAAGCTCCGGCCGCTCCAGAAACTTTTCGTCGCCCTCATACTCCATGCGCAGCGTATTCTTGCCGTAGGATTTCTTGATGGCGCGCAAATCGCCCGCCAGCACGCTCCGCCCGTGGTTCACCAGGCAAATCGCGTCGCACATCATCTCCACCTGCTCCATGCGGTGGGTGGAAAGAATAATGGTGGAGCCCTTGTCGCGCAACTCCAGCATGATGTCCTTGATGATTGCGGCGTTGACCGGGTCGAGCCCAGCGAAGGGCTCATCCAGGATCAGCAGTGACGGCCGGTGGACCACCGCGCCGATAAACTGGGCTTTCTGCTGCATGCCCTTTGAGAGGTCGTTGATCTTCTTTTCCGCCCAGGCACTCAACTCCAGGCGCTCCAGCCATTCGCCCACGCGTCGTCCGGCTTCCGCTTCGCTCAGACCCTTGATGGCGGCAAGAAAAACCAGCGCCTCGCGCACTTTCATTCGCCGATAGAGACCGCGCTCCTCCGGCAGGTAGCCAATCAGGTCCTGAGTCCGCTCGCTCGCAGGCTGTCCCATCACCTGCACGGTCCCCTCGTCCGGCACAAGAATGTGCATGATCATGCGCAGGGAGGTGGTCTTGCCCGCGCCATTGGGGCCGAGCAGGCCGAACACCGCGCCCTGCTCCACGCGCAGGCTGAGGTCCTGCACGGCGGTGATGGAGTCGAAGCGCTTGGTTACACCATCGATGACAACGGCGTCCATAATCCTCGTTGATCGCTGATTTCTTGAATTGTTCTGCCCGGAGGTTTTACAACCGGCAACGGAACGTCAGTTGTAGCATCAAATAGCCTGCGGAAGCAAACGCAGGAGTGGGAGAGTCCCGCGCCGGGAAGGAGGATGGGATCGTGGCGATTCGAGTAGTCAGGCTGGGGACGCCCAGAGCTTCGAATGAGGGGCTGAGGCTGGGCACGGTGCGCCGGCCGCCGCGCGGTGTGCCCAAGTCGCAATTCGCCAAGCGAGATTTCTATGACGTCTGGCTCCCGAATCTTTCGCCGAGCCAGGAACTGGTGTCGTTGGCCATGCATTCACAGGGCGAGAGTTGGTGGAAAACCTTTGAGAGCAAATTCCGCGCAGAGATGAATGGGCCGGATGCATCGCGATTGCTGGATCTGTTGGCCGCGCTGTCTCACGGCGCCAACTTCTCCCTCGGCTGCTACTGCGAGGATGAGCAACATTGCCACCGATCGATTCTTCGCAAGCTGCTGGCCGAGCGTGGCGCAGAGTTTTCATGCTGAAATTTAGTCAGGCGACGAAACGCGGACGTGCTGTCCGCTGGGTTTTGTAGCGCGGGTGTCCCCACCCGCGGTCCGTGCCTGAATTCCAAACGCGCGGGTGGGGACACCCGCGCTACAAGATACGCGCTACGACTGAACTAGACTGAACACGGGCGGTCAGGTAACATAGGCATCCTTCTTCGATTATGAGTGATGGGAGAATCAACCGGACATGCGCAACGTTATTATCATTGGTTCAGGCTGCGCGGGGCTGACCGCGGCAATTTACGCGGCGCGGGCAAACCTGAAGCCCCTGGTCATTCGCGGGGTGGAGGCCGGCGGGCAATTGACGCTCACCACGCTGGTCGAGAATTTTCCCGGATTCCCCAAGGGGGTGCAGGGGCCGGAGCTGATCGAGTTGATGCAAAAGCAGGCCACGGAGTTCGGCGCGGAGTTTCATGAAGGCAACGTGACGAAGGTGGACCTCTCCGTGCGCCCCTTCACGCTGGAATTGCATCATCACAAGCTTGAAACCCGCGCGCTCATCATCGCCTCCGGTGCATCGGCGAAGCTGCTGGGGCTTGAATCGGAGCGCAAGCTGCTGGGGCACGGTGTTTCCACCTGCGCCACCTGTGACGGATACTTTTTCCGCGGCAAGGATGTGGCGGTGGTGGGCGGCGGCGACACGGCGGCGGAAGACGCGCTCTTTCTCACGCGCCACGCCCGCGAGGTGAACATCATCCATCGTAGAGACCAGTTGCGCGCCTCCAAAATCATGCAGGACCGGCTGCGCCGCAACGATAAGATCAAGTTCATCTGGAATTCCAAGGTCAGCGATATCCTGGATCCCGAAAAGAAGCACGTTTCAGCCGTCAAACTCGCCAACGTCAAGACGGAAGAGGAAACCATCAAGCCCGTGGACGCGGTCTTTATCGGCATCGGGCATGAGCCCAACACCAGCCTGTTCCGCGGACAACTCGATATGAACGAACAGGGATACCTGATCACGCACGATGGTGCGAAAACCAAAGTGCCGGGCGTCTTTGCCGCGGGCGACGTGCAGGACCATATCTATCGCCAGGCCGTTACGGCCGCGGGATCGGGCTGCATGGCCGCGATAGACGCCGAAAAGTTCCTGGAAACCGAGCATTAATTCGGTTTTTGGATTTTGGATTGAAGCGCGCGAGCGGCCGCGATGAAATCCGAAATCCAGAATAAAAACCCCTGATGCTGCGTTCTCTCCTCCTTTACCTTTCCGAGCGTGATGGACTGAAGAAGCTGCTGACCGGAAACCCCGTCGGCCGGCGGCTGGCGTCGCGCTTTATCGCCGGTGAGAATCTGGAGGACGCTCTGCGGGTGATTCGCCAGGCGAATGCCGAGGGTTTTACGGTCACGCTCGACTGCCTGGGTGAGAGCGTGCATGAAGCCGCCGCGGCCGATGCGG
>JASIKV010000356.1 GCA_030049455.1 Terriglobia bacterium | reverse complement strand
AGTCCACCTGAAGGATTTCAAGGTAAGCCGGGACCCGATGACCTGCCAGTTCGTGAACTTGGGCGAAGGCGACATCAATTGGGACGCCGTGCGCGCCGCCTTCAGCGAAGTCGGTTACACCGGCTGGACCACCACCGAACTCGAAGGCGGCGACGAGGCTTACCTGCGAGATGTGGTGAAGCGCGTGGATAAGTTGGTGTTGGGGATTTGAATTGTAGGGGCAACCCTCGTGGTTGCCCAGGGGCGGCCACGAGGGCCGCCCCTACGCTCGCCGCCCGCCACGTTCCTCGTTCATCTAACACTCGGGCTTACGCTCCAGAGGGTAGCCACGGCACGATCTTTGTGCCGTGGGCTTTGGTTCTTTCAAAGAACCCACGGCATCAAAAGCATGCCGTGGCTACCCGCTACCCGCTATTGGACTGAATACTGAAAACTGAAGACTGACGACTTCCTTCAATGTGCCGCCACGGACGCTCCGGGGCGCGGCTTGACGCTCTTCATGAAGAACATGAGCGGGATCATGGCGATGAAGGTCCAGCCGAGCAGCCAGTAGGCGTCCACATAGGCCAGCATATTCGCCTGGCGCACAAGATTGGCGTAGAGCATTCCCTGCGCCTGCATGTGAGCGGTCGCGGGCGCTGCGCCCTGCATCATCAAGGTTCGCTGCGCGCCCTGCAGGGCGTTGCGGAAGGGCGCATCGTAGGGAGTCAGGTGCGCCACCAGCATGGCCTGGTGCACCTGGGCGCGGCGCGAAAGCAGCGTGGCCACGTTGGCGATTCCCACGCTGCCGCCCATGTTGCGCGCCAGGTTGATGATGCCCGTGGCGTTGTTCATCTTGTGTTTGGGGATGAAATAAAACGCCATGACGTTGATGGGAATAAACAGGAACGCCATGCCGATGCGCGAGAACGTCCAGGCGCGCACGGCTGTCCAGAAATCGAGTTGCAAATCAAAGCCCGACATGTGCAGCAGGCTGAGGCCGGTCATGAAAAGTCCAAACGCCACCAGCCACCGCGCCTCGATCTTTTGCATCAATCGCCCCACCAGCGGCAGGGCGACAAGGGTGAACAGACTTCCCGGTGACAGCACCAACCCGGCCCAAAGGGCCGTATAACCCATCAGTGTTTGCAGCATCAGGGGCAGCAGCACGGTGGTGCCGTAAAGCACGAAGCCCAGCATGAACATGGTGAACGAAGCCAGCATGAAGTTGCGGTCTTTCAGCATGCGAAAGTCCACCACAGGGTCTTCGCGCGTCAATTCCCAGATGAATCCGCCGATCAGCCCGATGCCGCCGACGATGGCGCAGAAGATGATGAAGTTTGAGCCGAACCAATCCTCGCGCTCGCCCTTGTCAAGCACCACTTGCAGAAAGCCCAGCCCCACGCTCAGCAGCCCCAGGCCGATGTAATCGATTTTCAAAGTCTTCAGGTTCTTGCGCACCAGATACGGCGGATCAAAAATCAGCAGCGCCGTCAGAATGAGCGAGATGAAGCCCACGGGAATGTTGATGAAGAAAATCCAGCGCCAGGAATAATTGTCCGTAATCCAGCCGCCCAGGGTGGGGCCGATGATGGGCGCCACCACCACGCCCATGCCGTAAACCGCCATGGCCATTCCCTGTTTTTCCTTGGGAAAACTCTCCACAAGAATTGCCTGCGAAATGGGCTGAAGCGCGCCGCCGCCCGCCCCCTGCAGGACGCGGAAAAACACCAGCAAGCCCAGGCTGGGAGCGATTCCGCAAAGGAAGGAACAGCCCGTGAAAATGGCCACGCACACCATGAAGAAGCGCTTGCGGCCGAAAAGCGATGACAGCCAGCCGGTGAGCGGCAGAATGATGGCGTTTGAAACCAGGTAGGACGTCAGCACCCAGGTGCTCTCGTCCACGCCGGCGGAAAGGTCGCCGGCAATGTGCGGCAGCGAGACGTTGGCAACGCTCGTGTCCAGCACTTCCAGGAACGTCGCCAGCATGACGGTCAGGGCGATCAGCCACGGGTTGGTGGCTCCGTCTTCGCGATTTTTGTTCAAAAAACCGTTCATGCGCTTTATCGAAGCGGGTGATTCGAAATTACTTTTGTGCTGTCAGAAGTGTGCCGCTGGCCGGCGAAGTTCCGGTTTTGGCCACATGGAGTGCGGACAAGATAATCGAAACCGCTTCCTTCTCCCCCAGGCACGAGGAGAGCATCAGGTGATACAAATGACGATTCTGCCAGTCCTCGCCGAAGTGATCGCGCACGTACGCGGCGCGGGCGGCGTCCAGCGTGTCCAGTTGCTTCTCCACCTCGGCTCTTGATTTTTCCGTTTCGCGGTCCAGCAGCCGCGCCAATCGTTCCGGCCGCGGGGCGTAGACGAAAACGTGGAAAGCGTCCTCGCGCTGCTGAAGAATGCACTGGCTGCCGCGGCCCACGATGACGCAATCGCCGATTTCCGCGGCCTCCTCAACGATGCGGCGAGTTAAATTGGCCGCCTCGTCGCCGTCAAACCGGGCGGGCGCGTGGCCCTGGATGTAACCTCGCAGGCCCGGCGACTGCCACAACTCCGCGGCCAGGCGATCGAACCACGGGTCAGGGCGCTCATCGAATTTCTCCGCAGTCTCGGGCGCAATCCGCGCGGCCTCCGCGATCTCTTCCACCAGGCCGCGGTCGAGCAATTTCCAACCCAGGCGGCGGGCCACAAGCTGTGCGATCCGGCCGCCTCCGCTTCCGTACTCTCGGGCTAATGTCACGATGCGGAACATGATTTCCTCTCGCCTTGAATTCTGTATCGCGTCCCGCCGCGCCGGGACCACCCGCGATCCGTCGGCTGACGGACTGAGGACAGCCGCGCTACGGCGGCAAACACCCTACTTCGTAATGATGGTGGCCTCAACGTTCATCCCCGGGCGCAGGATCGCTTTGCTGGATGATTCCCCGTCCAGCAGAATCTTTACGGGAATTCGCTGCACCACTTTGACGTAATTTCCGGTTGCGTTTTCGGGCGGCAACAGGCTGAGGCGCGCGCCGGTGGCGCCGGCGATGGAATCCACGTAGCCGGTGACCGTCTGCCCGTACATGTCAACGTCGATCTCCGCCTTCTGGCCGGGCCGCACCTTGGCAAGCTGCGTTTCCTTGAAGTTCGCCGTCACCCAGACGTCGTTCAGCGGGATGAGGGTGAACAGTCCCTGGCCGGGCTGAATGATCTGGCCAGCCTCTACCGATTTTCGCGTCACCACTCCATCGGTGGGCGCCACGATGGTTGCGTAGCTCAAATCCAGCTCCGCGGCTTCAACGTCCGCACGCGCTTTGGCCACGGCGGCTTCGGCGGAAGCCTGATCCGCTTCGTGAATGCTGACCTGCTTGTGGTTCGCCTGAGCCTGCGCCACCATCGCCTGTGCCCGGTCCACCTGAGCCTTGGCTGCGAGCATTGACTGGCGGGCGATTTCCGCTTCCCTCTCAGCGGAATTCAGCTTCTCCTGTGCAGCTTTCAGTTGGCTGTCGGCCACGCGCGCCGCGGCCAGATACGCGTCATATTGTTGCTGTGAAATTTCGCCTTTCTCCACCAAAGGCTTCATGCGGGCCAGATCCGCCTGGGCGCGGTCGTCGTCCGCCTGCAAGGCCGCCACGTTGTCGCGCGCGTATTCCAGGTCCGCGGTGGAATCCCGCTGGTAGGTGAACCTGGCTTTGTCATAATTTGCCCGCGCGGAGGCGAGTTCGGCATCA
This sequence comes from Terriglobia bacterium, assembly GCA_030049455.1. GTDB lineage: Bacteria > Acidobacteriota > Terriglobia > UBA7540 > UBA7540 > Bog-366. Next base: position 3,490 of record JASIKV010000356.1, on the reverse strand, counting down.
GCGCTGGATGTGCCGCTGGCCGTGGTCTCCTGAGTCAAAGGAATTCCCACGCCCGCTGCGCGCGCCTGTGCTTCGGCCAGTGAAAGCGCCGCCTGGGCCTGGTCCAAACGGGCCTGGTAGTCCCGCGGGTCAATGCGGACCAGAACCTGTCCGGCCTTGACCTGCTGATTGTCTTTGATCAGCACTTCCGCGACGGTTCCGTAAATCTTGCTGGCGATGGGGACCACGTGCCCGTCCACCTGCGCATCGTCTGTGGAGACGCGGTCGTGGTAGTAGGCCAGCAATGCCGCAATGGCGATCGCCAGCACGGCCGCCGCGCCCAAGGCCGCTCCGCGAATCTTCGGGTCCGCCCAACGCGAGGGGGACTTGGCCTCATCGGGAAGGCTTTGTGGCGCTTCGTGGTTGAGTTCTTTTTCCAATTCGTCAAGGTTGGGGTCTGTGGTCGGCATGGTCTGCACCTTTTATAATGCTCGCAGGGTCCTTCCTCCCGGGCCGAGGCCCGGCGGAGTCCCTGCGCTACTTAGAATAAAGGTTTTCAATTTGGCCAATCGCGCGCGAGAAATCCGCGCGGGATTGGTTGTAACGATAGAGCGCCTCAATCTGGTTATCATTGGCGCGGGCCAGGGCGTCCTGCGCGCTTACGACTTCAATGTTGTTGGCCACTCCCGCCTGAAAACGGTCGCGCGCCTGGGTGACTTCCTCGTCCGCGAGCTTCACCCCCAGGTTGGCGACGTCCACTTCGTGCCGCGCCGCGTCAAGCTGCGCCTGGGAAGTCTTGACTTCCAGGGCAATCTGATTGCGAAGATCCGCTTCCTGCGCATCCAGCTTCTTGATCTCGATATTGTCCTTGGCGATATCCGCACGAATTCGCCCGCCTGTAAACAGAGGGACATCCACCGTGACTTGATAAATGTAGGCGGGAATGGCGCTGGGGGCTGACAAGCCCTGCTCGCCCCAGGTGCCGTCGAAGTTCACGGTCGGAAGACGCGACTCGCTCGCCCCGCGACGGGCAAACTCCGCCGCGTGCACGCGGGCGAGAAGCGTTTTCATTTCGGACCGGGACTCGTAGGCCTGGTCGATGCTCTGGGTCTCGTCAATCTCCGGCGTTTCGTAAAATCCCGGCGAGTCCGCCAATTCAATCTCCCGGTGCGGATCGAGATTGAGCAGGCGCGCCAGGCCGTAGAGCGCGACCTTCTGCTGAGTCTGGGCTTCCAAAAGGCGCTGCTTCTCGTTTTGCAGCTCCACGTTGGCGCGCAACGTGTCGATTCCCGTGCCAACGCCGTGCTTTTGCAAATCGCCGGCCTGGTCGTAAAGCGCCTGCGCCAGATCGACTCGCGATTGCGCGGCCTTGACGGCGGCATCGGCGCGCATTCCGGTCAAATATTGGGAGACGACCAGCAACACAACCTGCTCGTGAACCGTGGACTCGTCCGCCTGGCTGGCGTTCACTCCTTGATGCGCTGCTTGCCAGCGCCGCCACAGGGTCAAGTCGAGGAGGGGCATGCTCAAGCTCGGGCCCGCCTGGAAGAATTGGAAGGGCCCGGCGTGCTCCGGAATGCCCGGAAACTTGCTTCCAAACTCCGCGTACAGGTCGAAGCGCATCGCACGGTCCAGGACTTCCACTCCGGCTTGCGGCAACAGAGCCGAGCGCGCAATCGACTTGTCCTCCTGGCTCTCGGCGAAGTTCAACGTCGCGATCTGCACTTGCGGATTTTCCTTCAACGCGGCGGCCACCGCGTCGCGCAAGGTCAGTCGCACCGTTGCCGTGTCCTGCGCCCGGATTGAGGCGGCCGAAAGGAAGGTCAGCGCCACGAGCGCAATCAAATGCGCCGTTTTCTGCTTCGAGGACTGCAGAGCCTTCGGAGATTTCTCGCCCGGATCTTCCGCGCAGATTTCGTCGATCAAAGCTTTCGGCATCAGCCCCGACCCCATCAGTTCCGCGCCCTCCGAAGAAATCGCGCAGAGCAGTTTCTTCCCTGCGACATCGACAAAGGTCACGCCCGACAGATCCAATGCCACTTTCTTGTGGCCAAATGTGTCCTTGGAGCGTTTCCAGTAGCCTGCCAGCTCTTCCACCCACGCGCCGGACAGTTTTCCTTCCAGCTTGATGATGATTTTCACGCTCTGGTCGATTGCAGATATCCTAAGCATATTCGTCCATCTCCAGAATTCTGGGAAATTCCAGGTGCAAGCTAAGGGCCAATGGCCAAGGTGCGTAGAATTATCAAGATGCCTTAAATCATGCACTTATGGACAAGAAATCATGGCAAACCAAACTCACAGTCTCTAATCTGCCGATATATCGGCATTTGCCGCTATCCTGTCACTGATGATGGCATAATATGGGCACCTTTTACTCGTAATTGACCAAGCTGCCTTTTTACCAGCTATCAGGACTTTGGTGCAGTGATGGCGGCAGAAAAGTGCGCGGGCGACTATTCACTTCGCTTATTCCACCGATAAAAACTATTGATTTAACACCTGGCCGCGCCAGCGGGGATAATGGCTATTGAAAATTATTATGATGGGGGAATCCGCCTCTATATCTCCAGCCCTCCGGCGAATTGGGCAAGATGCTCCTGACCGCAGCCAGTGGAGATTCGAGCGGAATTCAGCCGCCCGGCCTGTGACAAATCGAGGCTAGTCAAAGAGGGCAGCAGGCAGGGCTGGGTTGGCGGGCGGCCCGGAAATCGATATGACCGACGAGGTTATCCAAAACGGTTTGCCCAAGGCGCAGGGCCTTTACGATCCGCGCTTTGAGCACGACGCCTGCGGAATCGGCTTTGTCGCCAACATTTCCGGCGAGCGCACCCACGACATCATCCAGAAGGGCATCGAAATCCTGATCAACCTGACGCACCGCGGCGCCTGCGGGTGCGACCCCCAGACGGGCGACGGCGCGGGCGTGCTGATCCAGATTCCCCACGAGTTTTTCGAGGGCGAATGCGCGCGCCTGGGCTTCCCGCTTCCCGCGCCGGGCGAATACGGAGCAGGCATGGTCTTTCTGCCTGTGGAACCGCAGGAGCGCATGTCATGCGAAGCCATTCTGGAAGAAATCGTCCGCGACGAAGGCCTGAGCATGCTCGGCTGGCGCGACACACCCGTGAACGCCAACACCATCGGGCGGCTGGCGCGCAGCACGCAGCCCTACATCGAACAGGTTTTCGTCAAGCGCGCCTACGGCATGGACGAAATGGCGCTGGAGCGCAAGCTCTATGTCATCCGCAAGCGCGCCGAGCGCGAGGTCGCGCAGGCCAACCTGCGTGAAAAAGGCTTCTTTTATATTCCCTCGCTCTCCTGCCGGACGATCGTCTACAAGGGCCTGCTGCTCGCTCCGCAAATCGCCAACTTTTACGGCGAACTCTCGAATCCGCTGGCGCGCAGCGCTCTCTGTCTTGTCCACCAGCGCTTTTCGACGAACACTTTCCCCACCTGGCACCTTGCGCATCCCTATCGCTACATCTGCCACAACGGTGAAATCAACACCCTG
>JASIKV010000355.1 GCA_030049455.1 Terriglobia bacterium | reverse complement strand
CGCCACCCGCAGGGCGTTGACGCGACGCAGACACAAAATGAGGGTGTGAAAATATCGACTCAAAAGACAAACACCTCACGCAAAGACATCAAGGCGCGAAGCCTCGCAAAGCAAACAAAGCATTTTTGTGTTAGCTGACTTTGCGTCTTTGCGCCTTGGCGTGAGATTGTTTATTTTTTCACATCTTCAATGCATGACTGCGCCACCCGCGGCAGATACCCCTCTAAGCGAGTTCGTTCAGGCAGGCAGCGTGAAAAGAAAGTTGGCGCCCTCGCCGGGCTGCGATTCGACCCAAATCCTTCCGCCGTGCCGCTCCACTATTTTCTTGGTGATGGAAAGGCCGATGCCGCTGCCGGGGTATTCCTTGCGGGTGTGGAGGCGCTGGAACACTTCGAAGATCCGCTGGTTGAATTGCGGGTCGATGCCGATGCCGTTGTCCTTGACGGAGAAGACCCATTCCGAGTCTACCTGCTTGACTCCAATGTGGACGCGCGGGGGCTTTGAATTGTGAAACTTGATGCCGTTCCCCACCAGGTTCTGAAGGACCTGGGTAAGCTGCGCGCCATCGCAATTGACGGTGGGCAGCGGATCGTGTGTAACCTCAGCGTGGCTTTCAGCAATGGCCGCCTGCAAATTCTCGAGCGCCACCTCGACGACGCCGGTAAAGTCCGTGGGGGCAAACTCCTTGCCGCGGCTGCCCACTCGTGAAAAGGCCAGCAGGTCGTTGATCAGCCCCTGCATTCGCGACGCGCCGTCCACCATGTAGTGGATAAACTCATCGGCGTTGGAATCCAACTTCCCCTTGTAGCGCCTTTGCAGAAGCTGCGCGAAGCTGGCGACGGTGCGGAGCGGCTCCTGCAAATCGTGGGAAGCAATGTAAGCGAACTGCTCAAGGTCGGAATTGGAGCGAGCCAGTTCCTGCAATTTCTGCTCCAGGGCGTGCTGGGATTCCGCCAATTCCTCCGTGCGCTTCCTGAGAGAATCCTCCGCCCGCTTGCGCGCGGTGATGTCCTGAAGCACGCCCACCACCCGCATGAACCTGCCGCTTTCGGGGGGCATAACCTCAGCCCTGGCGTGGACGATTCGCACGGAGCCGTCGGGCAGAGTGATGCGATGATGGAAATCGATGGGCTTGCGCCCTTCATACCCATCGATCAATTCCCTGCGAACCATCTCCCGGTCTTCGGCGGGAATGTGTTCGAGGGCGTGCTGGAGCGAGGGAGCGAACGCGCCGGGATCAACACCGTACAGGCGGTACATTTCATCGGACCACCATGCCTTGTCGGTTTCCACATTCCACTCCCAGCTTCCCACATGCGCCACCTGCTGCGCCTCGGCCAGGCTGGCAGCGCTTTTGCGCACGGCTTCGTCGCGCTCCTGAATTTGCGCCAGCATTTCGTTGAAGGCCCGCACCAGAACACTGATTTCATCGCGATTGTCCGTGACGGCAGCCCGGATGGAGTAGTCCTTGTTGCGTGAAACGGCCGTAGCAATATCGAAGAGCGCCCGGATGGGCCGGGCGACGACCTGCCCGAAAAATCGGGAAACCAGGAAGGCGGTCAGGAGTGATGCCAGCAGGACCAGAGCGCCGATTTCAAGATACCGGATCTGGCGCTCCCGAAGTTCATTCAGGTCGGATTCAAAATACACAAAAGCCGTCACTTTGCCCTGAAAGGTGATGGAGCGAATGAGCGCCAACTGGTCATTCGCAAACCAAAACGCTTCGGATTTGCCCGGCGGAATGGCGGGCATGGAGGGAGCAGAGCCCTGGCGGTCGCGCCAGAATCCCGCGAAGGGCTCGCCCTGCGGAGTGTAAACCCACGCGCCGACAATATGCTCGTCAGCCCGCAGCGCGGAGAGCGTATCCCCGGCCGCTTTGGGGTCGTCAAAGAGTACGGCGGAGATGCAGTTCGCACCCACCACCCGCGCCCGCATGGTCAGGTAGCGCACCATGGTTTGGCGGTAAACCACCCGGGCGTATCCAAGGAAGGCGCCGCAAGCCAGCAGAAGCGCGGCGGCGCTGACCAGCATGTTCATCCATGTCAGCCGGGCGGTGATGGAAAGGTCGCGAATTCTGGCCATAACGCGTTACTCCGCCTGAGCCGGGCCTTAGGTGACCCTGGACGCAACTTTGAGCAATTCCGAGCTGAGATTCAGCCCGGCATGATGCGCGGCGGTCAGGTTGATTTCAAATCTGACGTGCTCGTCCGCCATGACAAACCCCACCATCCCGCCGTCCTCCACGAAGTTGGGCATGTCGCTGACCGTCAAAACGCTGGAGTTCCCGAGGGCGGCCAATATGCCCTTCATTTGCCCGCTTTTTGCAGTCGCGATGTACAGCACGCGGCAGCCGGCGGCCTCCTCTGCCCCGGAAATGCGCTTGGCCACAACGCTCTTCCCGTCAATTTTCTCGCCGGAAACGGTTGCGTCCAGCGCCGGACCGAACGGATCACGGCCCAATACGCAGATGGAAAATTCGCTTGCCTGGGAATTGGCAGACTTTGGGGGCCATTCCACGAAGCGGCCGAAATTGTACAGGTAGGCGGCCTTGACTTCATATTCGGTGTGCGTAAGAGGATTGGCGTGCGAGAGTGATAGCAGGAGGCAGAACAGGACTGAGCCGATGGCCGGCCGGAAACCCGAGCGATGATGAAACCTCTCAACCATACCCCGCTCTTTCAGCTTTTCGGAGCTGGCTTGAAGCAGCCGGAATCAGATCCGCGCCGGCAGGCGGGAAATCGTACCCGCATCCCTTGTGCTGACGCGCCAACGCAGGCTGAGGGCGCGGGGGTGGGGGCTTATCATGCCGCCGGGCATTGGGGGCCCGGATGGACTTGCGCCTCGGCACGCTTCATCAAAACCGCGATGGCAGTGGGTTTGCCGGGGTCGTAGATCGATACCCCCCAGTTGACGACCAAAGGATAGGCCCGGGCCTGCTGACCCGCGGTCTGCTTCAAAGCCTGATCCAGCAAGGCTTTCAGGTCCTGCTGGGGAGTGCCGGAATGACCGATTCCCATCAGGACAAATTCGTCTTCTCCAACACGTGCGACCAGGTCGGATTCTCCGGCGATCTTGGACATCGCCTGGCCGACCGCCCTCAAGGCTCCATCCCCCGCCTCGCGCCCATAGGCCTGACTGATCTTCTCGAAACCGTCGATGTCGGCATAAAGAAGCGTCAGGGTACACTTGGCGTTGTCGGCAAGACGCAGAAGTTGCTCGCCCAGGACCAAAAAGCCCTGGCGGTTGTAGAGCCCCGTGAGTTCGTCCTTCCAGCTTGGGCCGACGGTTTCCGCCTGCATCCGGTGCCGCACCACGGCGTGCTGCATGGCGCGCACCAGGGAAGCAGCTTCAAATTGCCCTTTTACCAGATAATCCTGCGCCCCGTCGCGCACCGCTTTCAGGGCCAACTCCCGGTCATCCAAACCCGTAAGGACGATGACCGGAACCCCCGGCGCGCAATCGTGAGCCGTCGCAAAGGTAGCGAGCCCGCGGCTCTCAGGGAGGTGAAGATCCAGAAGCAGAAGGTCCACGTGCCCGGCGTTCAGCCTGTGAAGCCCTTTGGCCAGCCCATCCACCCATTCGAGCTCGAACCCGGCTTCCGGCACGTCCGCCAGCGCCTCGCGGAGCACCAAAGCGTCGGCCGGATTATCCTCAATGAGGAGAGTTCGAATCGAGCTGATAGCCATGAGCTTTCCCTCCCGGGAGTGTCACCACCGACAGCCAGAAATGTTCGATCGATCGCACCACGTGAATAAACTGCTCGAAATCCAGGGGCTTGGTGACGTAACAGTTGGCGTGCTGTTCGTAGGTCTGGCAAATGTCCTGTTCAGCCTTGGAGGTGGTGAGAATCACCACGGGGATGTGCTTCAGCTTCGGGTCGTTCTTCAGCTCCGCCAGAACCTCCCGGCCGTTTTTCTTGGGGAGATTGATATCCAGGACGATCAGGTCAAACGACCCTGGATTTGTTCCGGGGGTTCTGCCAAATAAAAGGTTCAAAGCCTCGACCCCATCCGTGGCCACGGTGAGTTTGTTCTTTACCTTGGCGTCACTCAGGGCCTCCATCGTCAATCTCACATCGCCCGGATTGTCTTCGACCAAAAGAATGTTAATGGGTACACCGCACCTTTCTTCCATTGCCGCTCCCTCCGGCTCATTTCGCTGCCTCATCGCCGCCGGCGCGGCACGGGGTTTCCAGCTCGAAATGAACTCCACGGAATCCTATTTCAAGCAAACTTAGTATCGGCATTTCGCTAAACCACCTTTAATCAAATGCTGACATTCAGTCCAAAATCGAAGATTC
>JASIKV010000354.1 GCA_030049455.1 Terriglobia bacterium | reverse complement strand
TTGAACACGCCCAACAATCCCACGGGCAAAGTTTTCAGGCGCGACGAATTGGAACTGATTGCCGAGCAGTGCCGGCGCACCGGCGCTTATGCCATCACCGATGAGATTTACCAGTTTCTGGTTTACGACGGCTTCCGGCACGTCTCGCTTGTGACGCTGCCGGGAATGCGCGAGCGCACGATCACCATCAACGCCATGTCAAAGACCTACAGCGTCACGGGCTGGCGCGTGGGTTACGCGATTGCACCGCCGGAAGTGACGAACGCCATCCGCAAGATGCACGATTTCCTGACGGTGGGGGCTGCCGCGCCCCTGCAACAAGCCGGCGCGACCGCGCTGCGCCTTCCCGAGTCATATTACCTAAATCTGTGTGAAGGCTATCGCGCGCGCCGCGACCGCATGCTGGCGGGGCTCGAGCGGGCCGGCTTCCGCTGCTTCCGCCCGCACGGCGCCTACTACATCATGGCGGATATATCCGCCTTCGGTTTTCCTAATGACGTGGAATTTGCGCGTTACCTGGTGCGCGAAATCGGCGTGGGAGTTGTGCCTGGGAGCAGCTTCTATCGCGACCCGGCCAGCGGGGCGCACCAGGTGCGCTTCGCCTATTGCAAGAAAGAAGCCACGCTCGATGAAGCGCTGCGGCGGCTGGAAAGATTAAAGAGTTAAATCGTGAAAAGCAAGAGGCTGGGCGTAAGACAAGCGACCAGCAAGTGGAAAAGAATCCCGGATTTAGAGTTCCAAAATGACTCGCAACGAATCCTCCAGTTCCTGGAGTTCGAAAGCAGAAAGCTCGCCAATGCGGCTGCGCAATCTTTGCTTGGCGACGGCTCGAATCTGATCCGTAACTGCGACTGCTGGCCTGCCCGCACATAAGACAGGCACCAGCAGCGGAGGCGCTGCCTGGGGAGCAGTCGAAAGTGGCACGACCACTACAGTGTGGCGATGCTCATTGAGGACGTTGGTTCCAAGAACGACGCATGGGCGCGTCTTCTTAATCTCCGAGCCCAGTGTCGGATCCAAATTGACCCACCAAACTTCACCGCGACGCGGGTTCATTCCATGGCTCCGCTAATTCGTCGCGCAAGGCATCAAGATCTCGCTCCAACAGCTGGATTTGACGGCTGCGGTTGGCAATTTCACAGGCCCGAGCCAGAAGCCGGGTCCGTGCTTGCAGCTTTGCGGCCAGCGCCTCTGCCACATAGCGAGAGCGCTGCCGGGGCGGGACCTGGCGCGCAAATTGGGCCATCAGGGCTTTGGGAAGGCTGAATGTAACCTTTTGGGTTGCCATAAAGTCATACTACCATACCTCGGACGCGCTCCCATATGACCTGAGCGCGCTTTCACATGGGCAGTTCAAACTTCGGTGAAAAATCCGAGACGACGTAATTCACCAGTGTATCGAGCAGGCGTGTCGCATAGGGATCGGAATTATAGGTGGTCCCGAGTGAAAAGGTCGTGATCAGCAGCTTGCCTTTGCCAGCCCTGGCCTGTACCAGCACGCCGGAGTTGTCACGAATCCAGCCGTAGAAGATTCCCGCCAGCACATCGTTGAAATTCTGCGCTGGGATTCCCGTAATGACGGTTGCGGGAGTTACGGCCTGGGATTCAAACCCGCTGAGCGTATCGAAGCCCAGCTCGGTAAACGGAGCGCGGCCTTTGCGCACCCAGAGAAAGTCGGATATCCAGTTGCCGCTCAAATCGTCTTCGCTGCGCCGTTTCACTTCGATTCCCGGCGCCAGCGTCAGGGGGTCGGAGGCAATCAGCAGGACTCGCGCGCCGGCCCGCAGCTTGGCCTTCACGGCGTCATCAAGCGTAGAAGTGATCAGCACTGGATACGCTTCGGCCCCTGAGGGCTCCAGGTAATTGCGCTCGCGCATCTCATTCACCAGACGGCGCAACCTGCCGGGTGGCGGGTCGTAGAACGCGACGGTGGGTGGCAGCTCGGGTTTTTGGTCCGGGTAGAAGAAATAGTCCAGCGAGAAATCGGAGACGGGTTTGTCGGAAACGATCAATTGAGTTTTCAAAGTTCGCTTCACGGGTGCGGCGCTCGGGGGAACGCTGAAGCGAATTGTCCCCGCCTTGACTGCGCCTGCGGAGGGGACTGTGGACAGAGGTATTTCTCCGCTCAGATTTGTTCCTTCCAGTTGCCAGGCCACTTTTGCCCCACTCAAATCGCCGAGTCCATAATGCGAGACATAAGCGTCTGCTTCGACCGCCGCTCCGACCTTGTAATTGCGCCCGTCGGTTCGCAGGACAATCAGGTCATCCTGCTGCAGGCGCGCGAGTGCATCCCCAAAGACCTTGGGGTGGCGCCACATGTCCAGCAGCCCGTTTGTCTCCCAGTTCACGTCGGTGAATTCCGTGACCACGTAACCTTGAATCTCCGTGTGCGCGCGCAGTTCAGCGATTTCGTATTTCAGCGAGTCGTATTCGTGCCACTCCGTGGCGTCGATCAGCGCGTTGAAATCCGGGAAAAGCAAATTGTATTGATAGTCTGCGAATCGTTGCTCAACGCCTTCGGGAATGGTCAGTTCATTGGATCCGAAGCCGCGGCTGAACCACCAGGGCTTGTCGTCGGGAAGATGCGGCAATCCCCAGTTCCCGAACTCGGAAAGCATCAGCGGTTCGTCGCCGCGCGGCGCGGCATCGCCGTAAGGGCTGAAGAGCCATCCGGGCCGCTGCGCCTGATCGTCCACCAGGCGGTCGAAATTGGAAGCGTAGTCAGGAATCGAGGCGTACTGATGGAAATCCGCGATGTCGGTGGCCATATGAAAATTGTCGCAACAAGGGCTGTTATCCACCACCAGCCAGGGGACGAACGTCTTGGCCTGCTGATACGCGGACTTTAGCCAGGCCCGGTCCGCGGGTTCCTTCAGGTTCGCGCCCCAGTCTTCGTTCATGATGCTTACAATGACAAGCGAAGGATGATTGGCGTCGCGCGCCACCATGCCGCGCAAGGTTTCAAGAGCTCGGCGTTCGGAATCGGGCGTGAGCTTGTCCCAACTGGGAATCTCGTACCATAGCAGCACGCCGGTTTCATCGGCGGCCTGAAGATAGCGAGGGTCGGGAACTTTGATGTGGCAGCGCAGCAGATTCAGGCCCAGGGCTTTGGCCTTGCGCATTTCGTCCCGAAGGTAATCGAGCGAGGGCGGAGTGTAGGCTGTGTCTGGGAAAAAATCCTGATCGAGCGCTCCGCGCAAGTAAATCGGCTTGCCGTTCAGATAGAATTTGCCGTCGCGCGTCGCAAAGGTGCGGAAGCCGAACGGGCAGCGCAGGGAATCGCCGGAATTCAGCGAGGCGCGCAATTCGTAAAGGGCCGGGCTGGCGGGGCTCCAAAGCGATGGGTTGCTGATTTGCGCGCTGAACTGGGCGCCGCTCGCGGGCGGGGCTAGATTCTGCGTCTCCTTCCAGACGCTTTTGCCGGTGGAATCCAGAATTTCAGCCGTCACGCTCACGGTTCCGGGTGAACCGGTTCCCACCACCGGCGCGTTGATGGTGAATTTGCCGTCTGCTCCCGCCGAGATGCGGACGTCGCCGAACCGAACGCGCGGACGGAAATCGAGCTCGACGCTCTGCCAAAGGCCGCTGGTTTGCACGTACCAGCTTTGCTTTCCGTGGGGAATTTCGGCGTAGTTGATTCCATCCACCACGTCGCGCGGCTTTGCTCCCGGGTCGGCCACGCGCACCGCCACCTGGTTTTCGCCGGGCTGAAGCAGGGAAGTGACGTCGAATTCAAAGGGCAGGTAGCCGCCATCGTGCTCGCCCGCTTGCTTGCCGTTCACGAAAACGAGCGCGCGGTAATCCACGGCCCCAAAGTGCAGCAGAACAACCTGATCCGGCGCCGGCGGCGGCACATTGATCGTGCGCCAGTACCACGCCACGCCGGCATAATCGCGCAGGCCGGAGAATTGCGTTTGCCAGGAAGACGGAACGCGCGTGGGGACGACGTCGGTTGCGGAACTGAGCTTCTGAACGTCCAGCGTGGCATCGGGATCGGCCATGAAGTGCCAATCGCCATCGAGGGAAATGCTGGAGGGCGGCGCCGATGGTGCTGCCTGCGCGAAAAGCAGCAGGGAAAGGAGGAATCGAAGTGTCAGGAGCATCGGCAACCTTGAATTCGTGAGTCTATTCGTTCCGCCTCAGAAAAGGCAAGCGTTCGTGACGATCTCATTGGAGCAGCTTGCGAGCCGTGAAATGGAGTTTCAAACGACTGACACCCGAAGCAACTTATGGTACGATGCACGCCTTGGAGTTGAGGATTCGAATGCCCTCATGAGTAACAACGTTATGACCAAGTCCGCTGCGGAGTTCCTGGTGCCGGCGGGCACCGAATCGGAAGGGTCGGGCCACGGCGCCCCGCTCGACCTGGGCGCGCTGGCCGGAAAGCCGCTGCTGCTGCTTTTGCGCATCGAAAGAGTTGTGGAGCAGGAATCGCTGCACGTATCCATTTGGGGCTCGCCGGACGGGCAGAATTGGGGCACGCAAGCGATATTTTGGTTTCCGCAGAAATTCTATTCCGGCGTGACTCCCGCCGCTCTGGATTTGAAGCAGCGCCCTCAGGTGAAATTTCTGCAGGCCCGCTGGGAAACAAATCGCTGGGGCCGGGGAATTCCACGCCCGCAGTTCAGGTTTTCCGTCGAAATACAAGAAGCGTGACTGGAAGAGGCCGGCCGATATGGGTTATTGCCGGACGGCTTCGCGCCAGGTGCAACTCACCGGCACAAGGACATGAACATGGACGCGGACGATCCCCCGCTGATCAAGCCTGAGCTTCCCCGCCGCCAGTACCGCCGCGTCGTGCTGGTGACGGAGGTCGAGTGCGAAGCGCTCGAACGCAAGGAAGTGATGGTGACGCGGGACGTGAGCGCGGGCGGCATGTTCATCACCGCGCGTTACCCCCTGCCGATCGATTCTTATCTGACGGTTACTTTCCGCCTTCGCCTCAATGACACTCCCATATTTTCCCGCGCCAGGGTGAGGTATACGCAGCCCGGTGTGGGGATGGGAATCCAATTTCTCGACCTGAGCGACGAGATGCGCGCGAAGCTCCAGAAATTTGTGGACGAGATTGCCTGACCTCAGCCGTGCTGCGCCGCCGGTCGGCACAAGAATGGCGCGCCTCGCCCTCACCACTTTGGAAATGAACCCATGCCTGAGAAATCAGCCGTGAAATTATTTAACCATGCCATCTTTCTGCAGATTTCCATCGTCTAAATTTATAGTGAGGCAGAAATGAAAATTCCATTCCTAGTGCTATGCGTTGCGATCAGCCCGCTGGCGACGCTGGGGCAATCATCTTCTCAAAAACCTAAGGTACCGCCGCATCCCAATGAACCTGCGACGGAACAAGTGCAGACGGAGACCATCGGGCCCACCGGTCCCGCTCCTGCTGTCCCCTCGGCCCGCGTCGATTCCAGCGGCTATATGGAACCGGCGCAAGTAAAGGTCCTGACCCACAAGATCTGGCTGGCGGAATTTCGCCTGAACGATCTCCTTTCACAGGTCAACCCCGACAAATGGAAGATGTCGGATGTCACACGGAAGTCTTTTGACCAAACCATGGAGTCGCTGCACAGATCATTGGCAGGAGTGGAAGATTGGCGCGGCCAGTTTGAGAAGCGGCCTGACAGTCTGTACCTGGGGTTCCAGACTTACGTGGCCATCAGCGCCGTGCTGCCGCGCGTGGACGGCGTGGCGCGCGGCGTGTC
>JASIKV010000353.1 GCA_030049455.1 Terriglobia bacterium | reverse complement strand
CCGCTGGCCGATGAGAAGCAATAAGTCGACAGCCGAAGGTCGAAAGTCGAGGGCAATGCCGTGGTCTTTCGGTTTCGACCTTTGACTTTTAGCTTTCGACTCAAACCTAACTGATGCTACTCCTTAACCGTCAAGAGGTTGAAAGCCTGCTCGACCTTGACCGCCTGATCGACGCGCTGGCGCCGGCCATGGCGGAGTTGAGCGCCGGCCGCGTTTCCATGCCCACACGCATCCTGACTCCGGTGCGCGAGCGGCACGCGATCCTGGCGGCGATGCCGGTGTACCGCAGCGCGACGCGCACCCTCTCCGCAAAACTCCTCAGCATGTTTCCCGAGAATAATGGCAACGGCCTGCCCAGCCACCAGGCGGTGATTCTGGCCTTCGACGCCGAAACCGGAGCGCCGCGAGCGCTCATGGACGGAGACTTCATCACTGCGGCGCGCACGGCGGCGTGCTCCGCCCTGACCGCGCGTCTGTTGGCGCGTGAGGACGCGCACGTGCTTCTGATCGTTGGAACCGGCGTCCAGGCACGCGCCCACGCCGCTGCCATTCCTCGCGTGCGGCCCATCCGCGAGATTCGCGTCCTGGGCCGCGACCCGCAGAAGGCCGCGCGGCTTGCTGAGGAGTTGGGCCGCCGGCAGGGAATCAAAGCCGTCGCCTGCGAAAGCCCGGAGCAAGCCTTCACCGACGCGCACATTGTTTGCGCCGCAACGCATGCCATCGCTCCGGTCGTGAAGGGCGAATGGCTCGAGCCCGGCATGCACGTCACTTCGGTCGGCCTGAATCCTGAAGGTCGCGAACTCGACTCCCGCGCCGTGGAAAAGTCGCTGGTGGTGGTTGAATTGCGCGCCGCCGCCCTTGCCCAGGGCGTTGACGGCGCGAATGATTTGAAGTGGCCGATTCGTGACGGGCTGATCGGCGCGAATTCCATTTACGCGGAGGTGGGTGAACTGATTTCCGGCTCCAAACCCGGACGAACCTCCGCGGATCAAATTACCCTCTATAAATCCGTCGGCGTCGCCGTCCAGGATGCTGTCGCAGCGCACCTGGTGCTGGAGGCGGCGGAAGAGCGGGGCGTCGGGCGGCGCGTTGACATTTGAATGAGTACGAAACTTGAAATCTGCAAAGGAAGAGAATCCTTCTTGCGAGTCTCCGGTTTCGAGTTTCGCCTTTGAAGCCGATGAAGCCCACCATGACCCTTGACCGCGTGCTCTCGCGCCTGGGGCACGCTTCGCGCACGGAGGCGCGGGCCGCCATTCAGGCGGGAAGGATGAAGGTCAACGGCCGGACCGTGCGCAGTCCTGACGTCTGGGTCAGCCCCGAGCGCGACGCAATTCTATTCGACGGCCACCGCCTGAAGGCCGCGCGCAAACGCTACCTGCTTTTCTACAAGCCCAAAGGCGTGATCACCAGCCACGGCGATCCCGGCGGCCGCGAAACCATCTACCAATATCTAGGCGAGGAGAACAAATGGGTGGCACCGGTCGGCCGGCTCGACAAAGACACTTCCGGGTTGCTCCTGCTCACCAACGACACGGACTTTGGGGAATTCATCACCAACCCGGAATCCGAAATTCCCAAAACCTATCGGGTGAAGCTGAATGCGATCATGAGCGATCAGGCCATCGCGCTGCTCAACTCCGGCGTGGAGATGAAGCGTGGCGATCGCGCCCAACCCGTCAGTGTGCGGCGGCTCGAAGACCGTGGCAAATACACCTGGCTTGACGTGGTGCTGACCGAGGGTAAAAATCGCGAGGTGCGGCGCATGATGGAAGCGGTGGGGTTCAAAGTTCTGAAACTTGTGCGCA
The DNA here is from genome assembly GCA_030049455.1 of Terriglobia bacterium. Lineage (GTDB taxonomy): Bacteria > Acidobacteriota > Terriglobia > UBA7540 > UBA7540 > Bog-366. The sequence continues at coordinate 2,183 of JASIKV010000353.1, read as the reverse complement.
CCGGCATCGGCCCGCTGACTCTCGAGGGATTGGAAGTCGGGAAGTGGAGGGAACTCCGCCCGGCCGAGGTCGCAAGCCTGCGAAGATCGGCAAAAATCAAGGCGTAGTACGGATGCCGAACCCCGCAACGGAGCGAGACCAACCGGTATTCACGGAAAAAATGGTGATGTGATGAGTCTTTCGATTCGTCCCGCATCGGTTCGTACCTCAGTCCGCGTTCCGGAAGGCTGGCTGCGGGCCGTTCAGATCGCCGTGCTCCCCGGCCCGTTGATTTTCTGGATGCTGATTGCCCGTTTATGCATAAAGTCCAACGGTCTTTTTCTTGCGCCCGGGTGCTTAAGCTTCGTTCCGCCCGTCGATACGAACATTCTGGGGATGGCTTTCACTCTGATCGTAGGAATTCCCTACGTGCACGCCTTCTGGCGGCTGGCGGGGCAGAACCCCGACAAGGGCCTGAGACTCGCCATCGCCACCGGGATCGGCGGAATTCTGATCTTGCCTGCGGCCCTGGCGGTGGCCGGGCCGGACGCCAATCTTAAGGAGCCCTGGCAATGGACCGGCGCCGCGCTGATTGGGGTCTCGCAGGCGCTGCTCGCGGCGATGGCCGTTAAGGCGTACGCTTCCACGCAAGGCGGCGTACGCGACCTGAAAGCCTGGGCATTCGGCGTTTTTCCCCCCGCAGTGTTTTTTCTAATCAGCCTGCCGGTCTTGTTTGCCGCCGATTTCTATTTATTTCCCCCGCGCCAGCTTAAACCGGCTGACGAATCGCCCGTGGTGACCTTCATGTCCTTTCGAGTGATGGAACTGAATTACGCGGCGACCCATTTGAGCAGTTACATGCCCGACCTGAATTCGGGCGCGGCGGTGGGTCAGCTACAATTGAAGGGCTATCAATTTACCTATACCGCGGGCCTGCCCGGCGCGGATGGCATCATCAAATCCTTTACGCTCATCGCCCGTCCCATTGAACCTTGTCCGGGCCGATGCTCGTGCAGTTTCTTTATGGATCAGACGGGCGTACTCCGCAGGGCCACGGAGAATCGCCCGGCGACGGCTGACGATCCGCCCCTGACCCCCGACGAACGCATCGGCCGCGGAGTCGGGCCGCAAATGTAGCATGTCTTGTTCCAATTGCCCTTTCCGGGTAAAATGACTATGTTGACTATGGTGACTATCTTCGATGGGAGATGATTATATGGGAGTCGACACATGGACAGTGGCGCAGGCAAAGGCCAGGTTCAGCGAAGTGATCGACAAGGCGCAGTCCCTGGGGCCCCAAACCATTACCCGCAACGGGCGAAAGACGGCGGTGATCGTCGCACTTGAGGACTGGGCGAGAAAAAACCACCGCCAGGGAACCCTTTCGGATTTCTTTGCTTCTTCTCCGCTCAGGGGATCCGGCCTGAAGATTAGGCGAATTCGCGGCGGCGCTCGCAAGGTCAATCTATGAGCTTTTTGCTGGACACGAATGTCGTTTCCGAATGGGTGAAACTCAGCCCAAACCCGGGCGTTGTGGCCTGGCTTTCCAAAGCCGACGAGGACGAGGTTTTTCTGAGCGCGGTTACCATCACCGAACTTTGTTACGGAATTGAGCGCCTGCCGAAAGGGCGGCGCCGCGACCGATTGAGCGCCTGGTATGAGAACGACCTGCCCTTCAGGTTTGAGGGAAGGATTCTGGCGGTTGATGCGGCGGTTGCGCACGCCTGTGGCAAAGTGATCGCCCAATCCGAGGCGACGGGCCGCGGAATTGAGGTCATGGACGCCTTCCTTGCCGCCACGGCCATCGTTCACCATCTGACTTTCGTGACCCGGAACCTTGCGCATTTTCATCCGATGGTAAGGTCGGTTGTAAACCCCTGGACTTAGGCCGCATCACCCGCTCATTCGCGCTATAATTGCCCCATGCCACACGAATTTACGACCTCATACATCTCCGATGTCCTGACCCTTTTCCGGTTCTACAAGTCGATGGGTGAGAAGGCGATGGCGCAGGTAAAGGACGAGCACCTGCAACTGGCCATTGACGCCGAGTCGAACTCCATCGCCGTCATCGTCAAGCACCTGGCCGGGAATATGCGCTCGCGCTGGACCGATTTCCAGAATACGGACGGCGAGAAGCCTGACCGCAATCGCGATTCCGAATTCGAAGCGCCCGCTGGCACGCGTGCCGCCATGATGAATCA
>JASIKV010000352.1 GCA_030049455.1 Terriglobia bacterium | reverse complement strand
CTAGCATGCCCATGGGGCAATTCTTCAAAAGTATCCTCGACCGTACCGGCTATGTGGAAGTCCTGGCGCGTGAGAATCAACCGGAATCGCAGGACCGCATCGAAAACCTTCAGGAACTGGTGAACGCCGCGCTGGAGGCGGAGGAACAGGGCACGACGCTCGCGGAGTTTCTTGACCACGCGGCGCTGGTTTCCGATGCCGATGATTACGACGAGGGCGCGCGAGTTACGTTAATGACCCTGCACAGCGCCAAGGGGCTGGAATTCAACGTGGTTTTCCTGGTCGGGATGGAAGAGGGATTGTTTCCGCACCAGCTTTCCATTGGGGACGACGCGGGCATCGAGGAGGAGCGGCGGCTCTGTTACGTGGGCATGACGCGTGCGCGCGACCGGCTGGTGCTTTCCTGGGCGCGAGAAAGGCGCAGGTTCGGGCGGGACTCAACGGAACCCAGCCGGCGATCGCGCTTTCTGGACGAAATTCCCCCCAACCTGTTGGAGCCAGTGGGCGCAACTTCGTCAAAAGCTCGCACATCCTGGGAAAATGCCGTAAACTCAATCGCCGGTGCAGAGCGCTTCCTGCGGGAGCGGGGAATTGACCGCTCGCTGGCCAGGGCGAAGAGCGCGTCCTCGCGCTGGAAGCTGGGCAGCCGCGTGCGACATGCGAAATATGGGATTGGAACGATACTGGATTGTGAGGGCGACGGCGAAGACAGTAAATTGACCATCAGCTTTCCGGGATATGGAAGAAAGAAAATGGTGGAGCGCTTCGCCGGTTTGGAAAGGATTTAAATACAAATCGATTGGAAATTGAGGGCATGAACACAAAAAACATCAAAGATAAAGAAGAGCGAAAGAAACTGAAGCGCGCTGCGCGCAGGAAGCAGCCGGCCAAACCCAAGCGGACGGACCCGCGCGGTTCCCACAAACCCAAGGTGAAAAGGAAGGGGCCGGGCGCGCCTCCACGCAGGAAATAAGTTAGCAGCGGCAATAATGCGGTGATGAGTGGACGGAAGGCAAATTCGGCGCCGTAGGGCCAGGTCCACTCATCAAGCCGCGCATTCCTGAGGTGAGTTCCTTGCCGAGCCAGTTTTTTCAGAAGAAGAGCATCGACAAGCTGATTGCTGACGCGGCAGCCCCGGGCCACCAACTTCGCAAGTCGCTGGGACCCTGGTCGCTCACGGCACTGGGGATCGGTGCGATCATCGGCACCGGAATTTTCATTCTTACCGGGACGGCGGCGGCGGGGGAAGTTTTGGAATTTCACTCGCTCCTGAAGGCGCCGCTTCTGGAAGTGGTGCTGCACGGGACAAAAGCCGTCGGCACGGCGGGGCGGCCGGGAGCGGGACCGGCCATTGCATTGTCGTTCCTGCTGGTTGCCATTGCCTGCGCGCTCGCGGGACTGTGCTACGCAGAGCTTGCTTCCATGATTCCCATCGCCGGCAGCGCCTACACCTATTCCTACGCGACGCTCGGCGAAATTATTGCCTGGATCATTGGTTGGGATTTGATCTTGGAATACGCCGTCAGCAATATGGCCGTGGCCGTGGGATTTTCCGCTTACATTGACAGTCTGCTGGAAGGTTTTGGGCTGCACCTGCCGGCTTCCATCAGCCAACCCGTGTTCAATGACTCCCTCGAGCGCACAGGTTCCTACTTCAACGTCCCGGGATTCCTGATCGTCATGATCCTCACCGTTATCCTGGTGATCGGAATCCGTGAGAGCGCTGGCGCCAACAACGTGATGGTGGGGGTGAAGATTACGGCGATCATGATCTTCCTCGTTGCCGCTTCGCACTTCATTCATGTTTCCAACTGGAAACCGTTCATGCCCAATGGTTGGCAGGGCGTTTTGACCGGCGGGGCGATTGTCTTCTTCACTTACATTGGCTTTGATTCCGTCTCGACCGCGGCCGAAGAGTGCAAGAACCCCCAGAAGGACGTGCCCTTCGGAATCATCGCCTCATTGATCATCTGCGCGACGCTTTACATCGCCGTGGCGCTGGTGTTGACAGGAGTGCAGAACTGGCAAACCCTGCGCAACGCCGCTCCTGTGGCCAATGCGTTGATGGCTTTGGGGCTGCCCAATGTGATGAAGTGGGTTTCCATCGGCGCTCTGACGGGAATGATCAGCTCCATGCTGGTTTTTCAACTGGGGCAGGCGCGGGTGTGGTTTGCCATGTCGCGGGACGGATTGCTTCCGAAAGTTTTTTCAAACGTCCATGCGCGCTTCCTGACTCCGCATATCAGCACCTGGGTCGCGGGTTTTGCCGTCGCGATTCCTGCGGGATTTTTTGATATTGGGACGCTCGCGGACCTCTCAAACATCGGAACGCTCTTTGCATTCGTTCTCGTTTCGCTAGGGGTCCTCATTCTGCGAAAAACGCAACCGGAGCGCCGCCGCTCATTCCGCACACCCTGGGTTCCGGTGGTGCCGATTCTTTCGATTTTTTCCTGCATTATTCTAATGGCCAGCCTGCCCTTGGAAACCTGGGTGCGATTCATCGTGTGGCTCATCATTGGTCTGTGCATCTACGCGACCTACAGCCGCAAACATTCCGAATTTGGAAGTTCTCCGCATACGTTAGCCGATGCCGGCACCCCTTCGGGGAACGCGCATTTGGTGCGCTAGAGACCGCGCAGGCTTCGTTCTCACCTGATGATTGAAAACGACTCCTCCCTCGACTCCTACATTGCCCGGCTGCCGAAAGTCGAGTTGCACCTCCACCTGGAGGGAGCGGCGCGGCCGGAAACCTTGCTGGAGTTATCGGCCACCAAGACCGGCTTGAGACAAAAAGCTGAGGAATGGATTGCCGCACGCCGCTCAAATCATTTCCGCTATGCGAACTTTCGCGACTTCCTCGAAGCATTCAAGCTGGTCTCGCTACTGATTGAGACGCCGGGCGATTATGCCCTGGTGACCACGCGACTGATTGAGTGGCTGGCCAATCAAAACGTGCGGTATGCGGAGATCACCTTCGCCGCAGGCGTGGTTCTCTGGAAGAAGCAATCGGTTGACGCCATATTTGAGGCCGTAGCGGACGCCGCGAAAAAAGCGGAGCCGCACACGGGAGTGAAGGTCAGGTGGATCTTCGATGCCATCCGGCATTTCGGCGTGGACCACGCGCGCGAAGTGCTGCAAGCCGCTGCGCGCTTGCGCTCGCGGGGGGTCATGGGCTTGGGGATTGGCGGCGACGAAGCGCGCGGACACGCAAAACTTTTCGGCGACGTCTTTCGTGAGGCGCGCGACCTGGGGCTTCACTGTTTGGCGCATGCCGGTGAGGCTTGTGGGCCGGAGAGCATTCGCGATGCCGTTGAACTGCTGGGCGCCGAGCGCGTTGGACATGGCCTGACTGCCCTGCAAGACAGCAATGTCGTTGCCTTGTTGCGCGAGCGGCAAATTCCACTGGAGGTTTGCCCGAGCAGTAATGTGTGTACGGGATTAATCGCGCGATGGGAGGATCATCCCTTGCCAAAGTTCCTGGATGCTGGCTTGACCGTAACGCTCAATTCCGATGATCCCGCGATGTTTGGAACGAGCCTGCAGGATGAGTTTGTGCGAGCCACCAACTGCTTTGGGTTTCAACGCGAGACGGCAGCCGACTTGTGCCGGAACGCTATTCGCGCTTCCTTCATGAGCGCCGGCGAAAAACAGGCTCTGGAAGCAGAGTTGGCGAGGGTGTAAGAAGCAATGGCGAGTTCACTTTTGATGATTCACTAGGGGTTAGTCCGCGCAGATTCCTGCAACGCCGCACGCAGGTGCCTGGTGAGTTCCAGTGCGAAGGTCGCAGCGTTCACTCCATCCTCCCGATAAACGACGCGCCCCTGGCGATTGAAAATCACCAACGTGGGGAGCGACCTGATATCAAGAAATTGATCCAGTCCCTGAGCATAGGCCACAGGGAAGGTCCACCCTTGCCGGCTGAGGAACTCCGGGACGCCGCTTCGGTCGGCATCCGTATTTAGGGAGAGGAAGGAAGCGCTTGAATCCCCGCGGAATTCTTTGGCCACTTGTTCCACGAGTTGTCCTTGCATGCGGCAGGGTCCGCACCACGTTGCCCAAAAGTCAATGACCACCACTTTGCCGCGGTAGGTTGCCAGGGGAAGCGGTGTTCCATCCAGATTCTCAAGAACGAACTCAAAAGGGTCATGATGGCCGGCATTTTGCGGGTTGTCAGCCGACAGGCGATCGGCGAGTTGGGCGTTCAGGGAGTCATATCTGGCCAGCACAAGGTTTCCCAACCCATCATCGGACCCATGCTGCTGGATGTACACGCTTCCCAGCTTGCGTCGAACCTCGCGCCGATGCTCCGGGTCAGACGTCTTGCCGGGAAAGGCAAATGCGGTGAGGTAATAATCCAAGGCCTGGGCCGAATCGCCCTTCTTCAGCACAGCATCCCCCAGTTGCTCAGCGACTCGCGAAGTTGGATAGACCTCGTAGCTCTTTTTGTCGTCTGCGATGGCTTTATCCAGATCGCCGGACTGTCGATAAAATCCTGCGCGTTGCGCGTAAAGAGCCGCAATGCGCTCGGCCCATTGCTTGGGGGAATTATGACTGGCACCCATTGTCGCAACCCGATCGCGCTCATCTTCCGCGATCCTGATCAGCTTGGAAGAATACTCGATGGCGCGTTCGTGCTCGGCCTGGTCATTGTCGCGGGACATGGCGTCAAGAACCAAGCTGAGGACTTGCGGATCGTCGGGGGTGATTTCCAGAAGCATCTGGCCGTAACGCGCGACGACATCCGGGGCATTGGCGTCCAAGGCGTAACTGCAGATCGTCCTCAGCACAATTTCCCGCCTTGAGGTTTTCGGGAAGCGCGTCAGGAAGCCATCCAAATTCTTGATGAGAATCTGAGGATTGTCCTGCGCCGACCGAAAGGCCTCGTCCAGGGCTGCCTGCTCTTCCACGTCAGTGGAGGTCTGCGTCGAGGGCGTCGGAGAGGGCGGCTTCCCGCCGGACTGGGCGGCCGGCAAGAAGCCCAAACCTGAGCTTCCAACAAGGCACAGGCACAAAGCGAGTCGGGTCATACCTCGTTGCGACGCCCGAGGGATTATAGGCATCACTCGAAATCCTCTCCAGAAACACACAAGGCTAATCTAGTGTTAAGAGTCGCGACGGGTCAAGGCGATTTCCCCCCGGAAGGGATGAGTCATCACCTGATATAATGCCGGCGTTCCAGAAAAACAAGGAGAGTAAATGAAATCCTCCCCGATTCGCGCCATCTTATTTGACGCGGGCAATACGCTGGTATATCCACGGCTCGATTTGCGGGCGCGCGACCTGACGGAGCAGGGTTACCCGGCGCGCATTGAAAATTTCCACGCAGCAGAGCGCGAGGCAAAGGAAAAACTCGACGAGTGGCTGTGGCCGCAAATTCGCAAAGGCGAAGTTCCGCGATCCATCGACCATTACTACTGGGTTGAGTATCTCGCCTCGTTGATGAAGGTTATCGGCGCCCCGGAAACCGAGCACCCGCGCCTGATTCGCCTTGTGGCAGACGGGTTCCGCGACATCCGCACGTGGTCGGTAGTGCAGCCGGAGACGCCGGGCTACCTGGCAACGTTGAAGGAACGGGGCTACTTTCTCGCTGTCATTTCCAATTCCGTCGGGACCATTGAAGATCAGTTGCGGAATGTGGGATTGCGCGACTACTTTCAGGCAGTATTCGACTCCGCGGTCGTGGGCGTGGAGAAGCCTCATCCCGAGATTTTTCAATTAGCTCTCGCCAGGGCAAAAGTTTCAGCAAACGAAGCGGTGTTTGTGGGTGACACCCACGCCACAGACGTGGGCGGCGCGCAGCTTGCAGGTTTGCGTGGTGTGCTGATCGATCGAGTTGAAGCCTACCCGAAGGCACAGTGTCCGCGAATCACATTTTTGCCGGAATTGGATGTGGTTCTTCAGAAGATCTGACTTTCCCATTTGAAGTTTCGCCCCTGGACGCCTAGCGGAGAGCCAGAGCTTCTTCGACAGTCCAGGCCGGAGTGCCGCCGGGCCGGCTGGCGACGAGGGCAGCGACGCGATTGGCGAAGTCGGCGATTCGCGGCGCAGGCCACTTCAGACTCAGGCCGTGGACGAAAGCGGCAGCGAAGGCATCGCCCGCCCCCACCGTATCGACCGCTTTCACGGAAAATCCCGGCGCTTCGACAAATTCCCCGTTCACGAGCATGGCGCACCCTTTTTCCCCGCGTGTAACACAAGCGGATTGCCAGCAAAATTCCGCGGAGTAGGTGCGGCAGAATTCCTCAATGGAGCGAGAGGCGCGGCCAAACATCCGGTCAACATCGGCAGCTTCATCCTCATTGAGCTTTACCACCTGGCCGCGACCCATCAGCTCCCGCAAAAGCGGGACGGTGTGATGGTCCTTGCGAAGGTTGACGTCATAAAACAGCCGCGCGCCGCAATGCGAATCAATCAGGCGGTAGGTCAAATCCCGCGCTTGGGGGCTCATCTGAAAGAGCGTCCCGAAGTAAATCCAGTCGGGGGGCGGTGACAGTAGTTCTGCCGCTTCGCCATTCGTAAGTTCCGGAGCATCATAGGCTGCGGGATGATGCAGAGTAAACCGAGGCACGCCGGCTGAATTCAATTCCACGGAGACGATGCCCGTCGGGTGGGATGAAATTTGGCGCACGTAGCGGGTAGAGAGGCCAATCTCTTCCATGCGTTCGAGCACACGGCGGCCACGCTCATCCCTGCCGACGGCGCTTACAAAGAAAACCGTGTGCCCCAGTCGCGCTGCGTGTGCGGCAAAATTGAGGGCTGCGCCTCCCAGATATTCTTTTTCTCCAATGACGTCCCAAAGTACCTCGCCGATGCTGACAATCTTCACCGCACTATCCCCGGAATTCGATTTTCCCGAATTGGACCTTACAGCTCAGGAGGGCATCAAGCTAACCTTTCAAGGTTGATTTAGCAATACCGAAAATTGCTCGCAAAGCGCCGCACAAGCTGGTGCGAGCGCATCGTTTCTGTGCATCCTTGAAGATTGAAAAAACGTCCAATAAGGTAGAATGCAGAGGGGCATTCTTAAAGCATGATGTGGGCTCGTCAAATGCGTGGGCCGGCGCCCTCATTCTCCGGACTGAGATCTCTCGCGGGGTCAGAGGGGTAAAACGTGCTGATCAAGAAAAATTCGGAAGTCCCTTGGTCGGAAATTACCCCCAGGTGGCTTTATCTGAATCGGCGAAAATTTCTGACCGGTGTCTTCGGTTTGACGGCGGGGGCGCTGGCAGGGCAAACCCTTCGTGAGCTGGCGTGGCCAACGCAAAAAGTTCAGGCCGCGAAGCTGAGCGTGGCGGCGAAGAGTCCGTTCAGCACCACCGAGCAAGTCACGCCCTATGATGACGTGACGCACTACAACAACTTTTACGAATTCGGCACTGGAAAGGAAGACCCGGCGATGAACGCCACCCGCTTTCAAACTTCACCGTGGAGCGTGAAGGTCAGCGGCTTGGTGGACAAGCCTCGCACCTTTTCCGTCGAGGAATTGCAGAAACTGGCGCCTCTCGAGGAGCGCATCTACCGTCACCGCTGTGTGGAGGCGTGGTCAATTGTCGTGCCGTGGATCGGCTACTCGTTCAGCGCGTTGCTGAAGGAAGTTTCGCCGCAACCCAAAGCGAAGTTCGTGGCATTTGAGAGCTACTACAGCCCGAGTCAGATGCCGCTGGGGAGCCGCGCGGGGATCGAATTGCCGTATATTGAGGGATTGAGGCTGGATGAGGCCATGCATCCGTTGACGCTCCTGTGCTTCGGAATGTTTGGTGAATCCCTTCCGAACCAGGACGGAGCGCCGGTGCGCATGGTGATTCCCTGGAAGTACGGATTCAAGAGCATCAAGTCATTGGTGAAGATCAAGCTGGTGGAAAAGAAGCCCGATACAACCTGGAACCTGGCGAATCCGGTTGAATACGGATTCTATTCCAACGTGAACCCGGGCGTGGATCATCCGCGCTGGAGCCAGGCCAAAGAACGCCGCCTGGGTGAATTTTTCCGCCGCAACACTCTCATGTTCAATGGTTATGACCAGGTCGCGTCACTCTATACCGGCATGGACCTGAGAAAAAATTTCTAAGTATGGTGATCGGTTGCGCCAGATCCTCAGCAGCAAGTGGATCAAGTTACCCGTGTTTCTGTTGTGTCTGGTCCCGCTGGGCCAACTGGTCTGGCGGGCGGTGCACCACCACCTGACCGCCAATCCCATCGAGTTCATTACGCATCAGACCGGCGACTGGACCCTCATTTTCATCGTCATCACTCTGAGCGTGACACCCGCGCGCAAGATGCTGCGACTGCCGGAGTTCATTCGCTTTCGACGAATGCTGGGTCTGTTCGCGTTCTTTTACGGGTTCCTGCACTTCGGCACCTGGATCGGGTTGGACAAGTTTTTTGACTGGGCGGAAATGCTGGCCGATGTTCGCAAACGGCATTTCATCACCGCAGGGTTCACGGGTTTTGTCCTGATGATTCCGCTGGCGATCACTTCCACGGCAGGCTGGATTCGCCGCTTGGGGGGCAGGCGCTGGCTGGCATTGCATCGGCTGATTTACGCTACTGCCGCTGCCGGCGTGGTGCACTATTATTGGCTGGTCAAGTCGGATGAGCGCAAACCGCTGTTCTACGGCGCGCTGGTCTTTGCGCTTTTTGCCCTTCGAGTGGTCCTATGGTCTGCGGCGAGGCGCGGCAAGGC
>JASIKV010000351.1 GCA_030049455.1 Terriglobia bacterium | reverse complement strand
CAGAAATACCTGAACGCCGCGGAGGGGCGCGAGATCGTCTACGTGCGGGGCTCGACGGAAGGCATCAATCTGGTGGCGCAGACTTACGGGCGGCAGCACGTGGGCGCGGGCGACGAGGTGCTGATCACGGCGCTTGAGCACCATTCCAACATCGTGCCCTGGCAAATTCTCTGCGAGGAAAAGGGCGCGCGCCTGCGCGTGGGTCCCATCAACGATCGCGGCGAATTGATTCTGGGAGAGTTCGAAAAACTCCTGAGCGACCGCACGAAGATGGTGGCGGTGGCGCACGTGTCCAACGCTCTCGGCACGATCAATCCGGTAAAGCAGATTGTCGCCATGGCGCATGCGCGCAAGATTCCGGTTTTGATCGACGGAGCGCAAGCGGCGCCGCACCTGAAGGTTGACGTGCGGGCGCTCGACGCGGATTTTTACGCGATTTCCGGCCACAAGATGTTCGGACCCACGGGCATTGGCGCGCTCTATGGCAAGGCTCACCTGCTGGAATCCATGCCGCCCTACCAGGGAGGCGGCGACATGATCTTGAACGTGACGTTTGAGAAAACGACCTACAACCACATTCCCCACAAGTTTGAAGCCGGAACGCCCAACATCGCCGCGGCCATCGGCCTGGGCGCCGCGGTGGATTACCTGACGGGCGTGGGGATGGAGAACGTCACCTCCTACGAGCACGCGCTGCTCACCTACGCCACAGAAGCCATCGGGCAGATTCCGGGCGTGCGCCTGATCGGCACGGCGCGCGAAAAGGCGGGCGTCCTCTCCTTTGTTCTCGACGGCATCCACCCGCACGACGTCGGCACGGTGCTGGACCAGGAAGGCATCGCCGTGCGCACCGGCCACCACTGCGCGCAGCCGGTGATGGAGCGCTTCGGCGTGCCCGCCACGGTGCGCGCGTCGCTGGCGTTCTACAACACCAAGCAGGAAATCAACGCGCTGGCGGCGGGCCTGGAACACGTAAAGAGGATGTTTGCGTAGCTTGGGACCGGGTGATCGAGTCATCGGGTGATCGGGTGAAGAAAAAGCACCCGGTTTTGCCCGCCCGATGACCGGATCATCGGATCACCCGATTCGGCGAGGATAAGCAGGAGACTATGTCAGATTTGAATTCGCTCTACCAGGAAGTCATTCTCGACCACAGCAAGCGGCCGCGGAATTTTCACGCCCTGGAGAATGCGGACCATCACGCCAACGGCTTCAACCCGCTCTGCGGCGACAAGGTGACGATTTTCCTTCACCTGAACGGAGAACGCATTGAGGACATCAGTTTTCAAGGCTCCGGCTGCGCCATTTCCACGGCTTCGGCATCTATTCTTACCGAGACGCTGAAGGGCAAAACCGTAAGTGAAGCGCAAGCGCTGTTTGAGGTGTTTCACAAGCTGGTCACAGGCCGCTCGGGGGATTCGAACGGCGGTCCGCCGCTCGGCAAGCTGGCGGTTTTCGCCGGTGTTTCGGAATTTCCGGTGCGCGTCAAGTGCGCCTCGCTCGCCTGGCACACGCTGCGCAGCGCGCTGGACAACAGCGCCGCCGTGGCGAGTACGGAATGAAGACCGAAATTCGAAAATCGAAACTCGAAAATCGCCGCCCGTTTCCAATTCCCGTGTTCGGATGTCGATTTTCCAGATTCAATCGTAGCGTGCTACTGGCTTGGGCATCGTTCATATTGGCGGTTGCGATCTCCGCGCGTCTCTTCTTATCCGCGGCATTAATGTGCGGTCCGTCCTGCTATTCTGCGTTTTTTGGGGGCTTTTCTGTTCCGATTTTGACGACCTTGTTGGGGGTACTATCCACTCGGTTTAGACGGCCGGTCCTGAGCAGTGCAGGGTGTGTTCTGTGTACCGTATTGTTGTTTGCATTTAATATCGTAGCCGGTCTTTCTATAGGCTTATGGTATTTCCCCAGCACTTTGACGATGATGGTGGCCTCGATCTATGCCCTTAATCCCGTCGAAATGGCTTGATTATAGGTCTTAAGGAAACCTACTATGGCTGAACAGATACCTGCTCCAATCTCCTCGTCGACTACTCTGAATGTCTCCGAGGTTGTTGCCCTGCAGGACAAAGTGGTCGAGAAAATCCGCACCTGCTATGACCCGGAGATTCCGGTGAACATCTACGACCTGGGCTTGATCTACAAAGTGACCGTCGAGCCCACGGGCGATGTTCACGTCAAGATGACGCTCACCGCGCCGGGCTGCCCCGCCGCCGGCACGCTTCCCGGCGAGGTGGAGGACAAAATTGTGGTCATTCCCGGAGTGAAAGCCTGCAAGGTGGAAGTGGTGTGGGAGCCGCCCTGGGACAAGAACATGATGTCGGAGGCCGCAAAGCTTCAGTTGGGATTTTTCTGAGGTTTGCAATTTCAGATTTGCGATGGGTGGATGAACTGCGGGACTCTCTTAGAATTTGCGACTTCAGATTAATCATCGTCCGGCAATGCCTGCGGCTGTTCGGTGACTCGCCTCTCAAAGGGGCCTGACCACTACAGCCAGAAAAGAACCCCTCACCCTATCACCCCTTATCCCCTCTTCCCTCTCCCCTGGGGAGAGGGAAGAGGGGGAGGGGAGTTGGGGTGAGGGGTTCTTTCGAAACTGCGATTCTCGCAGCGCGGGCGGTTCCACTGATCGCTGCTCAGAAGTCAGTCAGCACACATGAACACCTCTCCACTCAACGACTATCACGTTTCGCAGGGCGCGGCGCTCGGGGAATACCACGGCGCGATGGTACCGGCGCGCTTCACCGACGCGGCAGCGGAGAATCTGGCGGTGCGCACGGCCAGCGGACTGTTTGACTTTTCGTTCCGCGCCAAATTCCTGCTGAAGGGCCGCGACCACGCGAAGCTGCTCCAGCGGCTGGTTTCAAACGACGTCAAGAAACTCACGCCCGGGCAGGGAACTTACGCCACGCTTCTGAACGCCCAGGGACACATCGTGGTTGATCTGCGATTGTATTGCGCAGAGGGCAGCATCATCGCCGATACCGACGCCGACCTGCGCGACAAAGCCCTTCAGAGCCTTCGCAAATACATCATTGCCGATCAGGTGGAACTGGAGCCGCTCGACCTCTTCGCCATCGCCTTCCAGGGCGTGCGCGCGCGGGGACTTCTGGAAAAGACGCTGCACATCGACCTGCCGGCGATGCAGGAATTCGACCACTTTGGCGCGAATTACGCGGGCTTCCCCATCCGTGTCGTGCAGGCTTCCAGCACCGGCGAAGACGGTTACGAAGTTTGGACCAA
>JASIKV010000350.1 GCA_030049455.1 Terriglobia bacterium | reverse complement strand
TGAAGACGCATCTCATTGATGAAAAAGGCGCTCTCCATGATCCAGTGATTGACACTCACCCCAGGTTGGGTTATTTTCAAACTTAGCCGCAAAACGGCTGATTTGGACGTTGGATCTCCAAATCGGAAGCAGCACTCGCCAACTTCACGGGAGCGTCGTGGAATTTTGTGAGCCCTCAGTCTCCAACCTCTCAACATCGTGACCCCATGAGCCTTCTGGGTAGGCGCCGGACGGAACGGATCCTTGCGCCCAAGCGCATTCAGGTGATCGGCAACGACGCTTCGGGAATTTCCTTCGCCGAGGAGACCATCACGGTGAGCTTCAATCAACAGGGCGCGCGAATCAGCCTGACGCACTCGCTGCTGCCGGACGACATCGTGCTGGTAAAAAACCTTGAGAACGGCGTGGAAGAGGAATTCCGGGTGGTGGGCGCATTTCAGCAGGTGTTCGGCAGCCGCCGCGAGTGGGGCGTGGAAGCCATGGACTCGAAAAGCGGCATCTGGGGTGTGGAGTTCACTCCCAATGACGACAGCGCGCAGCCCAAGGCGGTGGTGGAATGCGCGGCGTGCAAGACCGCTGCCCAGAGCGCGCTTTCCAGTATTGAGTACGAAGTCCTGCTGGCCACCGGACTGATCTCCCGCCATTGCGACCGCTGCAATGAGACCACACGCTGGAAGCCCAGCGAGCAGACCGTCGCCCCGGGGATGGTGGTGCGGTACACGAGCGGACCCGCCAAGGGTGTGCGTGAGACCCGCCGCACACGCCGCCTGCGCCTGACCATGCAATTGCGGGTGCGCAATGCCTGGGGCGTTGTGGATATTGCCCAAACCCGCGACGTATCCAAGGCCGGCCTCTGCTTCATCAGCAGCCAGCGCTTCTCCCCCGGCGACGAAATCTACATCACGCTGCCCTACGCGCAGGGGCAGGCTCCCGTGGAAACCAAGTCGAGAATCGTGTGGACGGGCGAAGGCCCCTCCGGCTGGTTCTACGGAGTTGAGTACACTCGCTGACGCCCGGATCCTTCCGGACCTGCTTACTTCCTGTCAAATCCTCTGAATGTCTTGGCTTTCCGTCAACTGACGGACGGGCCGCCCTCGCGCAATTCCTTCGCGGCAATCTCCGGCGCGGGGAGCGAATTGAAATAGACTTCCTTGATGGAGTACGACCGGGATTTTCCCGGAATGATCGGCAGAATTTCGATATGCCAGTGATAGTCTTCCGAAAGCGTGCGCCAAGTGCCGGTCCGATAGGGCCGGGAATTGACGTTGGGCGAGGTGTGAAGAACCAGGTGCGAGGCACTCGACACCGTTGACAGGCGCCGCAGCGTGGATTTTAGCAGGCGCGCAAGCTGCACTTCCTTCTCCGGCGAAGTGACATCTTCTTCAAACGACGCATGGTGATAAATCGGCATCAGCCAGGTCTCGTAAGGAACTCGCGAAGCAAACGGGCAAAAGGCCATGAAGAGCTCATTCCACTCCACCGTCCGCGCCTGCTGGTCCAGTTCCTGCTTGACGATGTCGCAGAAAAGGCATCGCTCCTTGTTTTCATAATGGGTCAACGCTGAGCGCAATTCGTAGGCGCTGCGCCGGGGAATGAAAGGCGTAGCGGTAATTTCCGAATGCGGATGCTCCAGTTCCTGCCCGGCCTCCTGCCCGACGTTGCGGAAGAGTGTGACGTAGCGAAATCGCGTGTCCTTCTTAAGGTCGGTGATGCGCGCGACGTAGGCGCGCAGCGCCTGAATGACTTGATCGTCGGTGAGGTCGGAAAACTGCTTGTTGTGATCGGGGTGTTCGATCACCACTTCATGGGCTCCCAGGTTTCGCATCTTATCGTACAGACCCTCTGCCTGGCGTGCCGATTCTCCTTCGATCTGGTAAATGGGGTTTCGATGGGGGATCACGCGCACCTGCCATTTATCCGCAGCCAGGGGATACACATAAAGATTGGGAGGGCAGAGGGATTCGTGGCCCGGGCAAAGCGGGCAGACCCCGCTTTCAGCCCAGCTATGCTCGGCGGTTTGCTGGATCACCCAGCTTTGGGTAATCGGGTCGCGTCGCAATTGCATGACGTTGTCAACCTCCCCCCGGCAAAAACCTTGTTTGCGTGAATCCCGCCAGCGAAGAAGTCCGCAGGCGCGCCCAACAATTTACTTGCCGCCTTCCGGGGCGTCAACTCCAAATGCCGGGCGGTGTCTGGAGAGGGAGCTGATTACCTTAATGCTTTGGAGAGCCCGTTGAAGGAGGTCACGAATTGGACGCCGAAAACATTGTCATGATTGACCTCACCATTTTCAACATGCGTCCACTCGTAGCCCACCTTCAGCAATTGGAAGCGGTCGGGGCGAAATCCCACGGCCACTTCGTAGTATTGCCGGTTGGGATAAACGGTGGTGGCGCTTGCCACTCCATTTGACACCGAATAGCCGTCGGTCTGGTCGTTCAGGCGCACGGCAGAATACCAGCGTGGCGTGATAATGCGTTTCACCTCGGCGTATCCCATCTTCACGGGAGCGGTGTTGGTCACGCGCGGGAATTCAAAAACAAATCGGTCCCACTCGCCGACCGCGCTCCAGTGTCCGTGCGCGGCCTCAATGTCAAATCCCACGGCGCTGGCGGGAAAATCACCGGCAGTCAGGCCGGCCGGGATCAGTGCCGCTCGAGCGCCGGAAAGCCAGGGGCCGCGATACGCCGAAATCCCTACGCGCAGGCCCTGAACGATGGTGTACCCGCCACCCGCCGTCCATTGCGGGTGCTGAGCGGAGGCGAA
The DNA here is from genome assembly GCA_030049455.1 of Terriglobia bacterium. Classification (GTDB taxonomy): domain Bacteria; phylum Acidobacteriota; class Terriglobia; order UBA7540; family UBA7540; genus Bog-366. The sequence goes on along the minus strand of JASIKV010000350.1, from coordinate 4,746 downwards.
AAACTGGCGCGGGTTGTAGGGGCTGCTGTTGCTGAGCTGAAAGCGCGCGTCAAGATGCCTCCGTGAAAAATCAATTTCCGCCGCCGGCAGCCCGTAAAGCGTTACCGGCGTAAGCCCGTAGGGTTCGCTCGTGGCCTGCGCGGGCTGGAGCAGCAGATAGTTGTATTGCAGGGGTTGGTCAAGCAGTGGATTGATCATGTCGTCGTAATGCAGCGGAAACGCGCCGAAGGCCGACGACAATTTTCCAACTTTCACTCCCACCGCCGTGTGGTTCCACGTGCGCGAATAACCCAGAAAGGCTTGCAAGGTGTCAAATTTGACCTGCCGCACTTCCTCATAGGAGTCCTGATAGAAATACGGGGTCAATCGCAATTGCAAGGCGCCGTATCCGTACCAGTGGGAGCCGAGTTTGATCTCAGGCATGGCCAGCAGCCGGAAGGCCCCGAAGTCCCGCGGCGCCGTCGGATCATCATATTGGGCGCGCTGGGTATCGAGAAAGCCGCCGGAAAACGTAAACGGCAGCGCCACGCCGTATTGAGCGTCCTGGGCTGCGGCGGTGGTGCTAATGGAAATAATGAGGAGGAACGTGGCCAAAGCCAAAGTGCGACCTTGCCCGAGTTGCCCGCCAACTCTGCAATCCCCTTTGCCGTGTCTGGACAGCTTCTTGCTCATCTTAGGAAATCGCCTTCCGGTCATTTAATCCGGCTTCCGTCAATAGATCCGTCCCCGGGCCGCTCAGGCCTTGCCGGGAGGCACGCGCCGGATATCGGGGATTTGGTCGAAATCCGCATCGACGCTGATCACCGTTCGCAATCCATTCCGCAACATCGTCGCCACATGCACCGCGTCGCGCACGGGGAGCGTGGGATGCCGTTCAAGAAGGCGCATGGATTCCGCCATCTCATGAATGGTCACGGGCAGCAGGTCGGGGAAGAGTGCGGTCAGGTGGCGAGCCAGCACCAAAGCCTCCTTGCGGCGCCCGCGGCGGGAAAGGACGTAGAGAACCTCCTGCACAATCTCCGTACTGATGGTGGCGTCCAGCGCGCCGGCTGCGACGCGCCGCAGGATCTCGGCGCACGCGGCGCGTTCGGGATGCGGCCTGCCGGCGGCATAAAGGAAAATGTTGGTGTCAAGAAATACGCGCATGGCCCGACTCGATTTCCTTTTTCGCCCGTTTCCAACCCATCGCCGGCAGCCTCATTTTAAGAATCGCTTCCACAATCGGTTTCTTTTCAGTGCTGCCGGGAACCAGATAAGTCTGGCGCACGGCGGTGCGGATTAATTCTCCGACGGAAATATTTTTCCGCCTCGCCAGGTCCTGAAGGCGGCGGTATTCGAGGGGATTCATCAATACCTGAGTGCGGCGCGTGGTTCCCATGGCTCTCCTTCCTGTATGTGCATGGACATGCACATATGCAACAGCATACCGCAGGGCGGGACGCAGGTCAAAGGCAAGACCCGGCGATACGAATTCCTCCGGGGCCGGGGCGGGTGGGGCGCGAAACGCCTCCCTTCACGAAGCCACGGTTTCTTTGACGGTTGCTCCCGTGTAGCGGCGAATGCTTTCACGGGCATCCCGGGTGAGCGTAATGAATTTCACGCCGATGCCGCGCGGTTCCTTTCGCATGACCTGCACGCGCGGTTTGAGCGGTTCGGGTGAGCTCGGAATATTGAACTCCAGCTCCCACTCCTGCCCCAAGGCCACAGGTCCGGGGTTTTCCAGCAGCATTCCGCTTTCGCGAATATTCACGCACCTGGAAGTTAGCTGGGTGTCGTCCTTCTTCCAGACGACCGTGGAGTTTAAATCGGCGCGTTTGGAAACCACGGATCCGCCAAGACCCGAGACTTCGTTGCGAATGTTGTCCCATACGCCGGGGGGAATATCTTCCAAAAGTTTCACCACGGCAGGGTCGAACTGGCGGCCCGATTCTTTGTGGATTTCCGCCAGCGCCACTTCCAGTGATAGCGCCTTGCGGTACGGCCGGTCGGACGTCATGGCGTCAAACGTATCGGCGACGGCGAAGATCCGCGCGCCGAGCGGAATCTGGTCGCCCGCCAATTGGCGGGGATAGCCTTTGCCGTCGTAGCGCTCCTGATGGGAGTAAACAATCTGCGCCGCTTCCTGGAGAAAGTCGATTTCGCTGACCAGCTCAAACCCTCGCAGCGCGTGCTGCTCCATGATTTTGCGCTCGTCGGGGGTCAGCTTGCCCGGTTTCAGGAGAATGCAGTCGGGCGTGCCGATTTTTCCGATATCGTGCAGGTAGGCGCCGCGCTCGATATGCTTTAGGTGTTCGCCTTTGCAGCCCATCCTTTTGGCCAGTTCCACGCAATAGCGTGTAACCCGGTGCGAGTGCCCGGCGGTTTCGTTATCGCGCAAGTCGAGTGCGGCGCCCAGCGCTCCGAGCGTATCGTCGTAACTCAGCTCAACGCGATTGGTCGCAGCCTCGGCGGCCTCCTTGGCATTGCGCAACTCACCCTCCACCTGCCGGCGGGCGGTGGCGGCACGGTTCAAGGCTCCGGCCAGCAAATTGACCTCGCGCGTTGAGGAGTCAACGCGAAATTCATTCCACAGCGCTCCGGTTTCCCCGCTGCTCTCCAGATCCGTCGCCAGATTGGCGAGGGGGAGGGAAATCGAGCGCGAGGCCAGCAGCGATACCAGCGCGGCCATGAGGATTCCGCCCAAACCTGTAACGATAAAAACGCCGCGCAGCCCCTGCGTAAATCCCCGCATGGCGTCGTTGATGGAAGCGAGCCGGAGCAGCGTATAGTCTGCCGTCACCCAGTCCCGGTCCATTTCGAGGGCCAGGTAAGTCTGGCCGCCGGCATCGATTTCGCAGCCATTTTCCTGCTGAGGGCACTTTTCGACGATGGCGCGCTCGACCGCCTCGTTTTCCGCCGAGGGAAGCGTGCTCTCCACGATTCCGTCGCGGTAGGTCAGCACGGCATAGCCATGCGCGGCGGGCGGGCTCAGCTCAAATCGCCGCCCCACGGCCAATCGGCCCAGATTCTCATCGCCCAGATTAATCGGCACGCTCGTGACCTTATATAAGTCGTGCCCGGCGCGCACCAGCCAGGGGCCGTTCGAGCGGTCGGAGGAAAACTGCGCGGCCTGGTCTTCGTCCACCGTCGCGCCGACCGAAGCGATCACGGACCCCTCAGGGTTAATCACCAGCAACACTCCGAAATCAAGATCGCGCGACAATTCGCGAAGCTGGTCCTCAATCGTTTCCCGCACCTGGGCGCGCACGGCGGGGCCGGATTGTTCGCGCGAAAGCCCGATGGCGGCCTTCAAACTGGCATTCTGGCTGAGGGTAGCGATGACATCACGGTCGCGACGGTTGAATTCCTTATCCTGTTCGTCAAGTTGCTGCTCGGTCAGTTGCAGGTCGGCCTTCAGGCCGTCTTTGATTCTCGCCCGCAGCGCGGCGTTCAGCGCGACGAACCCGGCCACGCCCACGGCGCACATGCCGAGGAAGGTGAGCAGGAAGGCGCGGGTCGCCAGTGGGAATGGCCGCTTCATGGCCCGTGCCCATCCTTTCCCGCTGATTCGGAGTCCGTTTCCTTCACGGGGATCAGGAAATCCTGCTGAACATTCTCGCCGGAGTTCAGAGTTACGTGACGCCGGAAGAACCCCGCGGAGCGATGCCAGGCCACCAGATCGTAATTGCCGGGCGGAACGCCGGACAGGGAATACTTCCCATCCTCGGCGGGCTTCGTCCAGTAGGGGGTGGCGAGCACCACGATCGCAGCGCTCATGTCCGGATGGATGTGGCAGTACACCTGCACAATTCCCGGCTTATCAAATTTCACTGTCCGGCTTTCGCCGGCGGGATAGTATCCCAGGTCAAAGGGCTTGGTTTTGGAGAGAGAGAAGACATTGTGAAATATCGGGTCATCATTGGGGAATGAAACGGTAGAGCCCACCGGCACAATCACAATTTCCGGCTCGAAGTGGCGATTCTTCTGCTCAAGCGTTCCCGGTGCGGGAGGTGCGGGCTTCAGGCCGGGCCCTTCGAGATAAATGACCAGACGCGAGAGTTCGTCCACGGAAGAATTGCCGGCGGAAGGCTTGCTGCTGTTTTCTGAATTCACCGCCGCGCCGCGCATGTCGTAAGAGGGCAGCGTTACCCGCTTCTTGGTGATGACCTTGGTGATGACGACGCGCCCATCGACGTCGGCTCCCCCGCTTCCCCAGGCGCTCATCGCGCCCATGCTCAACCAAATTGCCAGCGCCATGAGCGCAGCGGTTTTCTTCATTCTTGTTCGCCTGATATTGATAACCCTGACTATCGCAAGGTTTCCCCAATATACACTTCCGAACCCCTGCGTGCAAACCGGTTAAGCAACAAGGAAGGACGCGAAGCCAAAAGAATCATGCAGAGAATCGCCGGGGACCGGGATTTGCTCAGGCGGCGTGCGAATGCGCGGAGCGCGAAGATTCCTCGGGCTCTTTGGAGCCGGCCTGCTCAAGCGCCCGCGTGGCGGTTTCCAGCCATTTCTTCCCTGATTCCCGTGCTTCACACACAAACAGCCAGTGCCCGGATTCGAGCCAGATGTGCAGGCCATGGATTTGTGCCAGCCCGTCGCGATGCGGGAATCGCAGAACGGTGAGAGGCCGAAGTTCAAAGTGAGACTTATGAAGCCCGAAGGTCAGTACGCTCGAATCGGTTTTGAAGACGATTCGAGAGGAAATCTCGGTGATTGCCGCCAGCATCGCGGAGCCGGCCGTGCCTCCACGGGCGGCGA
>JASIKV010000349.1 GCA_030049455.1 Terriglobia bacterium | reverse complement strand
TAAGCTCCTTCAGGGATCGCTGGTGACTGCGAATTATTTTGACGTGCTGGGGGTGCGCGCGATCCTGGGCCGGACGTTTCTGCCCGATGAGGACAAGCATCCGGGCGGCGACACGGTGGCGGTGCTGAGCTACAGCCTTTGGTCGCGCGAATTCGGGGGCTCCCGCGACGTGCTGGGGCAGCAATTGGCCCTTAACGGAAGCAATTACACCGTGGTCGGTGTTGCCCCGCCGCAATTCAAAGGCACATTTCTCTTCTCGAGCTCCGACCAGATCTGGATTCCCATCAGCATGCACACACAGGTGCTGGCGGGGTTCCTGGAAGCCCACTTCGACGATCGCCGCTTCCTGGATTTTCTGGCGGTGGGGCGGCTGAAAAACGGTGTGAGCGAACCCCAGGCTGAAGCCGTGGTTCGGACCATCGCCGCGCGCCTTGCCCGGCAATATCCCGTGGACAACGAGGGCCGCGGCGCCGTCCTCGCGCCCCTGGCTGACGCCTCCGTGGGTATTAACGATTACGCACAGGTGGTGAAGGCCGGCGACGTGACCATGGGAATTGTGGGGCTGGTCCTGCTGATCGCTTGTGTCAACCTGGCGAACCTGCTGCTCTCGCAGACGGCCCGGCGCGAGAAGGAAATGTGCCTGCGCGCCGCGCTCGGCGCCAACTCCGCCCGGCTGCTGCGACAATCGCTGACCGAAAGCTTTTTGCTTTCTTTGGCCGGCGGCGCGGCCGGATTGCTTTTGGGGTACTGGGGCCGGGGAGTGCTGTGGTCTCATCGACCCCCCTTCCTGGAGCAGACGGATCTGGCGCTGTCGCTGGACGGACGAGTCTGGGCGTTCACTTTTGTCGTCGCCGTTTTGACGGCCATACTGTTTGGAATGGTTCCGGCTTGGAAGGTATCGCGTCCTGACTTGATGGCATCGCTGAATGCCGGAGGGCGAAGCGGCGGCATGGCATGGGGCCGCAGCCGGTTCCGCCACGCCCTCGTCATTTCGGAGGTGGCGCTGGCCCTGGTCACCCTGGTGGGCGCGGCATTGTTTCTGCGCAGTCTGGCTTACGCGCAGGGGCTCGATCCGGGATTTGAAACCAAGCGGCTGATCGTGATGGGTTTCAACCTGGGGGCCCAACACTACGGCCAGGATCGCGGCGAGCAGTTCTTTCAGGAGGCAATCGAACGCGCCGAAGGGTGTGCAGGCGTTCAATCCGCGGCGGTTGCTTCCAATTTCCCCCTGGGCGGCGGGGGCGGCGGCGTAGCCAGAACCACCTTCCTGGAAGGACAGGGCGAGGAAAGCGGACAGCGCGGCACACTGATTACGCTTAACGCCATTTCCCCCGCCTTTTTTCAGACCGTGGGGATTCCGCTGCGGCGCGGCCGGATCTTCAACGACCTGGACCGCCAGGAGAGCAAGCCTGTGGCCATTGTCAACCACGCTATGGCCCAACGGCTTTGGCCCGGCGAGAGCCCCCTGGGAAAGCGCTTTCACTTTATCCGCGACACCACTTTATTGGAAGTCGTGGGCGAGGTGGCGGACTCATGGCAATTTGCGGTAGGGGAAGACCCCCAGCCGGTCGCCTATCTGCCCCTCACCCAGGACTACACGCCCTTTGCGGTCCTCCACGTGCGCACCGTGGGCGATCCCCGCTCCGTTATGGCGCCGGTGCGTGAGGCGGTGCAGTCCATTGATCGGAACCTGCCGCTCATTCGCGTGAATACCATCGGAGGATTCCTTGACCAGGGCCTTTGGGCGCCGCGCATGGGAGCGTACCTGCTGGGAGTATTTGGCTTGCTCGCCCTCATCCTTGCCACGGTGGGCATTTACGGAGTCCTGTCGTATTCGGTCACGCAACGAACGCAAGAGATCGGCATCCGCATGGCTCTGGGCGCCACTTCTGCATCGGTGCGCAAACTGGTGGTGAGGCAGGCCATGACGCTGGTGGGAGTCGGTGTGGGGATGGGCGTTATCGCTTCACTGGCACTGGCGCGGCTGATGACCAGCTTGCTATACGGTGTGAAGGCGTCCGATCCCGTAACCTTTGCGGGAGTTTCGCTGGTCCTGGCGGCGGTGTCCTTCGTCGCGACCTACGTCCCGGCACGACGCGCAACAAAGGTCGATCCCCTGGTGGCGCTGCGGTATCAGTAAGGATCCGGGCGAATCAGAATTCGCTCATACCTCCATGCGTTCCACGACGAACTGCGTGCCAAGTCCCAATGCCATGATAAGCGCGGCGTAAATGGTCAATTGCAATCCGGGGAAAGGCCCCTGGGACCCTGCCGCCCAGGCGCATCCGGCCCGCGTAAAACCCAAAATCGATGTCAGGTCGCGATGCCAGAAATACGCTGCTACAGGAAGGAACAAATCGATCATGAGAATGCCCAAGCCGAAGCTAAGACCCTTCTCGCTGCTCCTGGCGACCGCCGTCAGAAAAAAGGTGGCGGTGTAGACCGCCAGGGCCCCGACCGAAAGGGGCAGAGCGGCAGCCAGCAAGCGCCATGTGTAGACGTGACCCGAGAGATAGATGAGCCCGCCGAAGATTCCAACCACCGCAGCAAGAGCAATCATGAAGAGCTCCCAGGCGCCAACCAGCCAGCACGTCCAAACCCAATTCCTTCGGCGCCGGGGACGGGTAAACAGGAACCCCAGGGTCGGTTCCCGGAACTCTGCGCCAATGCCCCCAGCCCCGATATTCAGCGCCTCAATCAGGAGAACGAGCGAAACGAACTCTCCGAGCACCTCGCCACCCATGGACGCCCACATATTTTCCACACCCGACGCGGCCTTGCCTCGCTGATAGGATGCCGCGCCGCCAAACCAGGTGGGGATGATGGTCACCACAGCGCACATGATGAAAATAAGGATTAGATTGATGAGAAAGCGGGTGCGGGTATCTCGCCAGCATTTCCAGATGTACATGGCTCCTCCTTTCGAACCAATTCCAAAAAGATTTCGCGCAGGCCCAGCGGTGAGACTTCGGTGATCGTCGCCCCCTGCGTGCCCAATTCGGCGGCGAAGGCTTCCGCATTCGCCCTCACCAGGTATTTGCGGAAATTTCCGTCTGAATTTGCGGAGAGAATGTCGCCGCCCTTCCTTTGCGGCAAGCCTGTGCCGGCGGCGGTAATGAGCCGGTATTGGCTCTTGATGTCGTCCAGGCGCGCTTCCAGCAACAAACGCCCGTTGTCGATCAGACCCACCCAGTCGGCAATGCGCTCAACGTCCGCCAATTGATGGGAGGAGATCAGCACCGTCCGCCCGTCCCCGGCCAGGTCTTCTGCGACGACACGCTGAAACTCGTCCACGCCTACGGGGTCAAGTCCCGAGGTCGGCTCGTCGAAAATCAGCAGGTCTGCCTGCTGCGCCAGCGCCAGAAGCAGACAGACCTTCGTGCGATTCCCCAGCGACAGTTGGGCAAACGGGCGATCCATGGGAACGTCAAACCGGCGCGCATACCGGGCCACCGCGTCATCGGACCAGTTCGGATAAAAGCCCCGCGTGAATCGCACCAGCTCGCGCGCCGTCATGCCGCCATATAAAACCTTGCCTTCCGTCACGTAGGCGGTGCGTTCCAATATCGCTACTTGTTCGCGGCCGATGGACATTCCCAGCACGGTTGCGCTTCCCGCAGTGGGCCGCGCCAGGCCAAGCAACATGCGCATCGTCGAAGTCTTCCCCGCTCCGTTGCGCCCCAGGAATCCGTAAACGCCGCCGCGCGGAACGTTGATGCTCAGTTCATCCACTGCCCTTAATTTGGAATAGGTCTTCACCAGCTTATCGGTGTGAATTGCCAACTCGTTCATCAGCCACCTCCAACGACTCGAGTTCCTGCTCGACCAGGTTTACGATTTCTTGCGGTTCCAGCCGCAACTGCGTGCCTTCCACGGCAATCTGCCGCGCATAGGGGCGCAGGCGGCGAATTTTTTCCGACTTCAGCAGACCGCCGGGATTCTCTGCCACGTAGGTTCCGCCCCCCGGCACGCTGCGCAGTATTCCATCCCGCTCCAGGTTCTGATAAGCGCGCGCCACGGTGTTGGGATTGATGCGCATGTCCGCCGCCACCTTGCGCACGGAGGGCAAAGCGTCTCCTGGCCCCAGCGCCCCGGCGGCAACGTAGTGCTTCACTTGATTTTCGATCTGAAGATAGATGGGAACGCCCGATGCGGGGTTGAGGTGTAGGAGCATGCTGTACTAATACACTAATACACTTGCCCTGTCAAGCTTTTTTAATGTTTTCCGGGATTTTTCTTTCGAATACAGGATGGGACAAATGGTCATGGAACGAATCCATGGCGAGGTGACAACTCCCCTTCATGCGAATCTCGATGGTGGGTTTTTGACGGTGATCGGCCCCAGGAAAGCTTTCTTGTGGCAGAGGTCAATTCGGAGGGTTGGAGCGGGCTTCCTTACCTTTGGCTTTGACGGCGTACATATCCTGGTCGGCTTCGTTCATGATGCCGTCGGCCGTCTTGCCGGCGGCCCATTGGGTTGAGCCGATGCTGAGTACGAGCTTGAAGTCCTTCAAGTGCTCG
>JASIKV010000348.1 GCA_030049455.1 Terriglobia bacterium | reverse complement strand
ATTTTCCTGCCTCCGTGTTTCAAACACCTTCTGGGGTAGTACCGACAATAGAGTCTGGGGCAAAGGGAATTGTGAGTGTTAGAATCATGTCGCATCGCTCATGACGAACCTCAATCCTTTCGACCGCAACGCGCCCCTGGGCGGCGTCCACAGATTTCCCTTCGTGCGCTCGCTTCCCCGCCGGCATTACTGCCTATTTTCCGTACTCGCCTGCCTGGCCGTCGCGCTTGGCGCTTCCTTGCCGGCGCAGGGCTCGGATAATTCCGTCGGCAGGCAGGTGGAGGCAATCTTCACGCCACTCGTGTCGAGCCAGGAGCCCGGCCTGGCGGTTTTGGTTCGCCGCAACGGGCGCACAATCTTCAAGCATGGATACGGCAGCCGCGACTTGCGCTCCGGAGCGCGGATTGACGCTCACACAGATTTCCGCCTGGCTTCCTGCACCAAGCAATTCACGGCCTATGCCATCCTGCTGCTCGTGCAGGACGGCAAGCTGCGCCTGGACGAACCTCTCACCGAGGTTTTTCCGGAATTCCCGGATTATGGACGGACGATTTCCATCCGCAATCTGCTGAACCACACCTCCGGACTGGTGGCTTATGAGGACCTGATGGATAAGATGTACGCGGGCAAGGCCTGGCAGGAGATTCCGCAGATCACTGACGCGCGGGTGCTCGACTTGATGGAGCAGCAGAAGGCCACGAAGTTCGCGCCGGGCAGCGCGTGGGAATACAGCAACTCGGGATACTGCGTGCTGGCGATGGTGGTGGAGAAAGTTTCCGGAAAGCCCTTTGCGGAATTCCTCCGGCAGCGCATCTTCACGCCCCTCGGGATGCGCAACACCGTTGTCCACCAATTCGGCAAAGACCGTGTGAAGGACCGCGCTTACGGTTATACCCACGACGCGGGCACGTGGCTCGAGACCGATCAGAGCTCCACGTCGGCGACGCTGGGCGACGGAGGAATTTACAGCTCGCTCGATGACCTGGCCAGGTGGGACGACGCGCTGCGGCGCCACACTCTGCTGAGCGAAGCGGCGATGCGCCCGGCGCTTACAGCCGTGGCCTTCACTGCATCATCCGAAGCTCCACCCCTCAGCCCGGACGTGCAAGCGGTGAAGTACGGATTCGGATGGTTTCTCGACCCTTATCGCGGCAATGCGCGCATGTGGCATGAGGGTGAAAGCATCGGCTTCCGCTCGGCGATCGAGCGCTTCGAAAGTGGGTTGACCATCATCATCCTCTCGAACCGCATCGACCTTGCTCCCACTGACCTCGCTCGAAAGGTCGCGGACCTTTACCTGCATTGAGGCGCCGATTTGACAGAGTTCCCCGCTCGAACCCGGACCACGCTTAAACCACCTCACCGGCCTTGCCTGCATCGATATATAATTGAGATGCAAATTCTACGGATGGACCGTCTTGAGATGAAAAAACCAACTTCACGCTTTTGCCCCTCTTATCCTGGCGTCTTTCTTATCACTTTAATGCTCCTATTGGCCGGTAGTGCGCAAGCCGCCGCCACTTCACCGTTTCCGTGTGTCGGCAGCCTGAGCGTCAGCCGGTTTCGACTGCTGATCCAGCCCGCGAAGGGCGGCACACCGCTGCCGCTGCAGGAGATCAACATCATCGACGCGGGCGAAAAGGTGAAATACGAACCGCTGCACATTCCGCCCGCTTATCGCGACAAGGCGAAGATTGCCTTGATTCTGGTCGCGGCGCCCAAGCCGGAAGCGAAGCCCGAAGCGAAATCCAAGGACGACAAGGACGAAAAAGACGGCCAGAACGAGGAAAGCGCGCCGGAGGAATCCGGCAAGCAGGAGCTGAAGGAAGCCAAACAGGACATTCACGTGCTTGACGCCCTGCCGGCCAAGGATCCGCAGGAGTGGACCGTCCCTGCGCGCGCTACCGTGGTCGGCGTGGTCTTCGGGCCGCACGGCCTTGACGTAAAGAAGGTCAACTCCCTCGTGGATAAGAATCCCGACCTGATTCCGGAGTTGACCGAATACGCGGAACAGACGGCAAAAGTGGGAGCCCTGGTTGAGGCGCTGAGCGAATACCAGCAGGAGCCCGACTCCAATCGCGATTTGAGCGCGGCGCTGGCGGGATTCGGGAGTCAATATGACGTGGCAATTCCCAAACTCACCACCGGGGAAACTCCCAGCCAGCAGGCCGCGGTTTTGTTGCAGGCCACCATGCCCTCCATGCAGGCCTTCGACCCGATTTCATCGTCGCCCGCAGGCGTGGTAACTCAATCGGCGGGACTGGCGGGCGCCGTGGCCACCATGTTCTTCGGCTCGCCTGTAGGTCTGGCCGCCGGCGGCGCGGCGCTCTTCCTGAACTTGCACACCCTGGTGTTTCCCGACAGCGATTTCCGCTCCGCCTTCACACAGCCCTTCCAGACCGATGGCCTGGCTCTGTGCGCGAAGAACGAACCGCCCAAACCGCGCACGCGCGAAGCCTATCTGTGGATGATGCATGTGCCGAATTCCGACGTCCCCAAGGGTGAATTGAAGGAGACGGCGTATCTGCCCATCGGCGGCAAATCAACCCTCAAGGTTTCCGTCAGCAAGCCCGGCGACCCCAAGACCCTGCCCCGCGCCCACGCATGGGAGCTGGTCTCCACCAAGAACCACGCGGATATTCCCGTGAAGGTCCAATGCGGAACCCCGGACGATTCGCTGGAGCTCGACTTGACGCAAACCAAATTGCCGCCGGGGGAGTATCACCTGGCGGCGTTGTGGGACTGGCAGCCGCTCCAGGTGAAGGGCGACGTCGATCTGCGGCCGCTCGGCGATTTCAGCAGAGCAAAAATCACCCAGGATTCTGCCGACCATCTGGTGGCCGGCAGCGGAAGCGTGAAAGTGGAATTGACGGGAGCGGACTTCGAGTTTGTACAGAAGGTGGCGATGGCCAAAGCCGCTGACAAGAAAGCGGCGCCGAAGGAGATTGAATTCAATCTGCCCAAGGGAGAAGGCCAGGGCGACCAGGAGAGCCTGGAGGCGGAAGTCGATACCTCCACATGGGGGGCGGGCAGCTTTCGACTGATCCTGACGCAGACCAACGCCGCCTCACACGACGTCCCGCTGGTCATTCATCCGCCCAATCCCACTCTGGAAGGTTTGCCGCTGCGCGCCAATCTGGGTGAAACCCAGCAGTCCGTCATCCTGAGGGGAACGCGCCTGGAGCGAATCACCCGCCTGGCAACTCCCGATGCGGTGTGGGAGCTTTCCGCGGTGAAAGCGGATGAGCACGAATTGCTGGAGCGCAAAGCCGTGGTGAAACTTCAGGCCGCCGCGCACCGGGGTGACACTCTGGGCGCGAACGTTTATGTCCAGGATATCGACGATCCGCTTAAGTTCCCCGACGCCCTTATCGTGGCGGGACCGCGTCCGAAGATTTCCGGCGTAAGCCTCTCCCTCGCGCAGCAACCGGACGTGCAGCTCAGTCAGGGAGAAATCCCTGCCGGCGCCGCCACAAGCTTCTCGCTCTTGACGCAGAACGTTGACGCTCACCCCACGCTGGCTCTTACCTGTGCGAATGAGGGCTTCGCCAAATCGCCGCTTGTCCTCCATCCCGGGGACAGAACGACCACGGCGCAACTGGATTTTTCCGGCGAAGACGGATTGTTTCTCTCGCTCGACCCCGGAGAGGTGGGACAATCCGGCTGTCAACTTGCCGCCACGCTCAGCACCGAAGGAGTGGGAACCTCCGACCCGGTGGTTCTCGGCCGCCTGATTCGCCTGCCGCGCATCGAAAAGTTCCAGCTCAGCGAGGACAAAGTCGATTCCACACTCTATTCCGGAAGCCTGACGGGCACCGACCTGCAAATCATCGAAAAGACCGGCTGGGACGCGAAAACCGGCTACCCCGTGCAGGGAATCCCCACACCAGTGCCCGGAAGCGCGACGGAACAGACTTTGAAAGTGGAATTACCCTGGCCGCCGCCTTCCCCCCACGCGCCGATTTATGTTTGGCTGCGCGGGGAAAGCACGGGGCGACTGACGGATGTAAAGTATTAGAGTTTTCAGTTGTCAGTCATCAGTCGACAGTAAGAAAGCAGAGGCATCACGCGCCGAGTATCCTCAAATGCAAACCGCAACCTGAAGTCTCTTCCAAAACATTTGCGACAAACTGGATTGACTGACAACTGAAAACCGACGCCTGATTACTTTTCATCCCCTCTTTTCCATCGGCGCGACATCGCGTTGATCTTGCCCGGTATAGATCTGCCGCGGGCGCGCGATCTTCTGCTCGGGGTCGACGACCAATTCCTCCCATTGCGCCAGCCAGCCCGCCGTGCGCGGAATGGCAAACAGCACCGTGAACATTTCGGGGTGGAATCCCATCGCCTGATAAATGATGCCGGAATAGAAATCCACGTTGGGATAGAGCTTGCGCTTCACGAAGTACTCGTCTTCCAGCGCGATGCGCTCCAGCTCAAGCGCGATGTCGAGCTTGGAATTCTTGCCGGTAATCTCAAAAACCTGTTCGGCGGTTTGCTTGATGATGCGCGCGCGGGGATCGTAGTTCTTATAGACGCGGTGGCCGAAGCCCATCAGCTTGCCTTTGCCTTCCTTGATTCCCTTGATGTAAGCCGGCACGTGGTCTTTCGAACCAATCTCATCGAGCATGCGCAGAACTTCCTCATTCGCGCCGCCGTGCAGAGGGCCGGAAAGCGCCGCGGCAGCCGCGGCCGTGGCCACGAAGGGGTCGGCCTGCGAGCTGCCCACGGAACGCATCACGTTGGCGCTGCAATTCTGCTCGTGGTCGGCGTGCAGGATGAAAAGAATGTCCAGCGCGCGTGCCAGGACCCTGTTCGCCTGATACTTGGGCTCGGCCATTCTCCACAGCATATTCATAAAGTTCTCGGTGTAGCTCAAATCATTGTCGGGATAAACGTAGGGATAGCCGAGGCCGTGGCGATAAGTGTAGGCGGCGATCGTGGGCACCTTGCCGATCAGGCGAAACATCTGCAGCCGCCGCGCCTCCGCATCGTGCACCTGCCGGGATTCCGGATAGATGGTGGACAGCGCCGCCACCGTGCTGATGAACATCCCCATCGGGTGCGCGTCATACCGGAAGCCTTCCAGAAAATGCTTGGTCGATTCGTGCAGCATCGTGTGGTGAGTGATCTTGCTCACCCAGGTTTTCAATTGCTCCTGGGTGGGCAGTTCACCGCAAATGAGCAAGTAAGCGACCTCAAGAAAATTGCATTTTTCCGCCAGTTGTTCGATGGGATAGCCGCGATATCGCAGGATTCCTTTGTCGCCGTCGATAAAAGTGATGGCGCTGTGGCAGGAGGCGGTGTTCATGAACGCCGGGTCGTAAGTCATCAGCCCGAAATCTTCGGGCGCGGTCTTGATCTTGCGCAGATCCATGGCGCGGATCGTTCCCTTGTAAAAGGGAATCTCGTAGGTTGTCTTCGTGCGCTGATCCAGAATGCTGAGGCTCTCATTCTCCATGAACTTTCCCCCTCAATTAAAATGATGCGCGCCGCGGCTCTGTTTTTCAACGGCAAGATCCCGGCCCCGGTCTCCAAACGCTGATTATATTTGTGTTTGCGGATAATTGCGTCAAAGTTTTCTAACCCTGCCTATCGAAATCCGCAATTGACATTTTTTCCGAATCAAACCGTCAATGCTTGTGCGAATGCAGGTGAGGATGGGAATGAGTCACGTTGTTTCCATGGATGTGCCGGTGCGCGTGAAGCAGATGGGTCTGCTCCAGCAGAGATTGCCGGCTCAGGATTTCATTCGGCGTGCCCTGAGCTGCAACTTGTCCTGCCTGAAAAACAAAACACTCATCGGCGATGTCCTCGACAATGTCCAGGTCGTGAGTGGCCGTCACCACCGTCTTCCCTTCCCCGCGCAAACCCACCAGAAAATCAATCATCTGGCTGGCGCTGCTCGGGTCAAGCGCCGCCGTCGGCTCATCGAGCAACAGCACCTCAGGGTCAACAACCAGGACGGAGGCCAGCGCGACGCGCTTCTTCTCACCCGTGGAAAGGTGATGCGGCGAGCGGTCTTTGATGTGTGAGATCTTCATTACCTCCAGCATTTTGTCCACGGACTCCTGAACGCGTTCCCGCGGCCACTGGAGCTGCAAGGGGCCGAAGGCCACTTCGTCCATCACCGTGGGACAAAAAAGCTGAACGTCGGGGTTTTGAAATACCAGGCCCACGCGGCGCCGGAATTTGCAGGCGAATTCAAAATTCTGCAGGCGCGCCTCACCCAGCGGCTCGCCGAAGAACACGACCTCGCCCTTCTCGGGAAATGCCAGCCCGTCGAGCACGCGCAGCAGGGTGGACTTCCCGGAGCCATTCGCCCCCAGCAGGGCGATGCGTTTCCCGGGCGATACCGCCAGGCTTAAATGATCGAGGGCGGTCACCTGACGATACCGAAACGTGATCTCGCGAACGTCAAAAACCGCGGGAGGTGCGGGAGTCTGGTTATCTTCCATAATAAATTGCGGCGGCGGCCAGAGCCGCGAAAACGCTCAGCATGACCCAATCGAACGCGGCAGTGCGAAAGTCCTCCAGGACGTAAACTTCGCCTTGAAATCCTCGCGCCAGCATGGCGCTGTAAACGTCGCCGCCAAGCTGCAGAGACCGCGACATCAGCACTCCCACGCTGGCAGTGGCCATGCGGCGGTAGTCCGGTCCGCTCATCTCGCCCATCATGCGGCTGCGGCGCGATTCCAGCATATCGCGCGCGTTATCCAGCAAAAGAAAAATGTAGCGATACGCCATCCCCAGAATGACCACGACCACCACGGGGACACGAAGCATTCGCAGGGCCTTCAGAACCGCGTTCCAGGGCGTGGAGAGAATCAGCAATACGGAGAGCGTGGCGGCGGTTTCAACCCGCGAGACCAGGAATGCCGCGCTCTTCAATCCCTGCGCCGTGACCGCCCAGCCAAGCCACGGGAATGTCCAAACGATGCGGCCGGGAATCACAAACGGCGCGGGCAGGGCGATGATGCCTGTGAAGAAGAGCACCGGAATCCATACGCGTCTGGCAAGAAGAATCGGTGAGATCCGCGAAGCGGCCGCCAGCAGAAGGGCAACCGCAAAAATCGCGGCGATGACCCACAGCCGGCGAGCCATGGCCGCCGCAATCACCAGGCCGGCGATTCCCGCGACCTTGATGCGCGGGTCGAGCCGCTGCAGCAGGCCGCGCCTTCGGGCCAGATCTTCAGCGTCAAGCGCATGCTCCAGCGCATTCAGGAATCCCGCCAGAGAATTTTCAAGAAAGTTCATAAGGCCTGCCCCGCGCGCGAGTGGCCAGCGAACCCGCAACCAGCGAAACCAGAAGAATGGCCCCGCAGCCGAACATTGCGGAGAGCAAATAGCCCACCGCCGGCCGGCGCACAAAGGAAGGAGCATATTGCGCGAAGGGCGCCGTCCAAATCGCGGAGAGGCGTTCCAGCCCTCGCGGCGCCGCGGCGGGAGGCGTGGCGTTCCCGGAGGCCTGGGCAATTTTCGCTCGCGACTGCTGGCTGGAAAAATCCCGCACGGTCCACTCGCCCCAGGCGGTGCCTGCGGCCAGAATCCCCAGGGGAGTCAGAACCAGAAGCAGCGCCAGGGCGATCCACAACGGGCGCAGGGCCCGCCAGCCCGCTGGACCCGGCTCTTCCCTGCCCAGTTCGACATTCGCAGGAGCTGTATTTTTCAAGAGGCCCGGATTCGTTCGTTGAAAGTAAGCCACCACTCCCGCCGAAAGAACCAGCTCCGCCAATCCCGCAAACGTCAGGTGCCCGATCATCATGGCAGGGACAGCGATGCCGAGGGGATAGGGCGCATAAAGCGGCGCCCCGCTTGCGTCCTTGAAGTAGATGGGCTGAATGCCGAACTCCACCGCCGCGCACAGTGCTGAAGCATTGATGGCCGTATAACCCGCAAGCGCCGCCGCCGCGATTCTCCGCGAGGAAGCAAGCGGGGCGCTGCCGGAGATCAATCGGTAAACGGCGAAGGCGACCAGCGAACCCACAATCGCCATGTTGAAACTATTCGCGCCGAGCGTGGTGATGCCGCCATCGCCGAAAAAAACGGCCTGAATCCCCAATGCCATCGAGATGGCCAGAATCGAGGCCCACGGCCCGAGAATGATCGTGGCGATGCCCACACCCACCGCGTGTCCCGTGGTTCCTCCCGGGAGCGGCAGGTTGAACATCATTATGACGAAGGAGAGCGCGGCCATAACAGAAAGCAAGGGAACGACGCGCGTCGAGAGCGCCGCTTTCATGCGCCGCAGAGCGGTGTACCAAAAGGGCGCGGAAGCTCCGTAGAGAACCACGCAAGTCGAGGGGCTGAGATAGCCATCCGGGATATGCATTCTAATTTTCCAGAGCCTGTTCGCGTTCTGATTCCGTGCCGTCTGCCGTGCGAATTTCCCATTCTATACCGAGTGCGGGGTTTTTTACCGCCCGACCGGCGAAAACCCCGCCGATCCCATAGTTTTTCGCACCGGCACGACGAATCCTCAGCTTCTTCCACCTTGCGAGAAGCCCTCCAAAAGGCAACTGCGGTGAATTATATCGCATCACGATATATTGGAGGTGGGTACCCTCGCTTCCGTGGCCTGGGTGAATTTCCCGGGCCGTGGGAGGCGAGGCAGCAACAAAGGGTTCCTGCCGCCGATCATTTTGGACCGAGTTTCCAGGCGGCTGCAATGCATGGAGCTCGGAGCATCCCTTCAGAAGGAGATTCCCCCAAATGCAATCGTGCAAGTTGGTAACTGTGGCGCTGTCATTCATCGCCGGGAGCTGTATGTGCTTGGCCCCGGCATTCGCAAAGCAATCGGAAGAAACAGGGAAATTGAAAGTTCATGTCGAACCCAAACAGGCATATGTCTTCCTGGACGGCAAGGCCATCCGGGAAGGAAGCCAAACCATGAAGTTGGTCGCCGGCGATCATAAGCTCGGCGTCTATAACTACGGATATCAACCGCAAACCGAAAGAGTTCATGTCAACGCGGGCAAGAAGGTCAAGCAGGACGTGACCCTGCAACCTTCCGGCGACAAGGTCTCCGGGCCATTCGCAGAAATCGAATTCAAGGGCGATCCCCGCGCGGCGGTTTTGCTGAATGGGCAGACGCCGGATTACTTCGTCGGCCACGTGGACGAGTTCAATTGGGATTGGATCTGGCATCAGCGCCTGCTGGTGAGGCCGGGAACGTACCAGGTCATGGTCACGCGCGAGGGCAACACCATTTGGTCCGGGCCGGTTTCTGCCAAGGCCGGACAGCACGTAACCGTCTACCTCGACCAAAACGGCAAAATGAAGACTCAGGGATGGAAGGCGGGCTTGACGATGCCGCCGCAGCCGCGCTTCCGCGCGGGAATTGCCAGCGCCACAGTGGTTCCGGCGCCGGTGACCGCAAC
>JASIKV010000347.1 GCA_030049455.1 Terriglobia bacterium | reverse complement strand
GAGAATTGGAACAAGTCTGTACATAATGGATTCTTAATTGTGCGTTTTGGTGAAAGAGAACGCCTTCCTGCCGCCGACTCACTGATCCTGCGTGTCCAGAACCCGCTCCAAAACCAAGGGCGGGGGAGAAACCGGCTCTGCGGAAATGGTGATGGCCCCACGAATCATATCAAGCGCCTGGGCAAGGCGCGAGGAATCATTGGAATAGACCACGCAAACCCGCTCCCCGGCTTGAACCTCGTCGCCAATCTTTTTCTCGAATACCAATCCCACGGCGGGATCAATGATTGCATCTGACCGCTCACGGCCCGCGCCCAGAATCATCGAGGCGACGCCCATTGCCCGCGCTTCGAGACCCGAAATAAACCCGTCCTTCGGTGCCACGACGGCATCCTCATGTCGCGCCTGCGGCAGAAGTGAATAGTCTTCCAGCGAGCGGGGATTGCCGCCCTGCTCGGCCACCACGTTCGAAAATCTCTCAAACGCGCGGCCGCCGGCGATCACGGAATCGTACTTCGAGCGAGCGTCGTCCAGGGAATCGGTTACCCTGCCGAGCAGCAGCATGTGGGCGGTTAGCTCGCGGCAGAGGTCCGAGAGGTCTCGTGGGCCCCGCCCTTTCAGCGTTTCTACCGACTCGATCACTTCCAGGGCGTTCCCCACGGCATTTCCCAGTGGTTGGGTCATATCGGTGATTAAGGCGTGAACGCGTTTGCCGTGTGCAATGCCGGTGCTGACCAGGCTTGAGGCCAGCGCTCGGGCGTTCTCAACCTTCTGCATGAACGCCCCCGTGCCGGTTTTTACATCCAGCACCAGACCGTCAATTCCCTCCGCCAGTTTCTTGCTCATGATGGAAGCGGTAATCAGCGGAATCGACTCAACTGTTGCGGTAACGTCCCGCAACGCATAGATTTTGCGGTCCGCGGGAGCGAATTCCTCCGTCGCAGCGCCAAAAGCCAGCCCGCATTTCCCCAGCACGCGGTGAAAATCCTGGAAAGACAAGCGGGGGCTGAATCCGGGGATTGCCTCGAGCTTGTCCAGTGTGCCGCCCGTGTGCCCCAGACCGCGCCCGGAAATCATGGGAACCAGCACACCCGCCGCCGCCGCGGCCGGAGCGATGATCAGCGAGGTCTTATCGCCCACTCCGCCGGTGGAATGCTTGTCCACTTTCGCCTGCGGCAGCGCGGAAAAATCGAGCACACGGCCCGAACGCAGCATCGCCTCCGTCAGGTCTGCCGTTTCCCGCCGATCCATTCCGCGAAAGAAAATTGCCATCAGCAGAGCAGAGGCCTGATAATCCGGAATTTCACCGCGAGTAAAGCCTTCGATGAAGCTGAAAATCTCCCCCCGGGTTAAATCGAAGCCATCGCGCTTTTTGCGGATTAATTCCGGGGCATCCATAGTCGGGTGCAAGGGTGCAAATTGCGGCACCCCGCGTGATTCCCCTTATTAGCCGTGTGGGGAGTAGGAGTATACTCCTTTTCATGGATTACACCTACGAAGACATTGCCAAAGTGATTGACCACGCGCTCCTCAGCCCCGCTCTCACCGATCGCGAAATGGAATATGGTTGCGGGATGGCGCGCGATTACAACGTTGCCAGCGTCTGCATCATGCCCTATTACCTCAAGCGGTGCGCAGAGATTCTGAAAGGCAGCACCGTGGAGGCCAGCACCACCATTGGGTTTCCTCATGGCGGCCACACCACTGCCATTAAAGTTGCGGAGGCCGAGCGCGCCATGGACGATGGTTGCCAGGAATTGGACATGGTCACCAACATCAGCAAAGTGCTGAGCGGGGATTGGAACTACGTTCGCCAGGATCTGAAGGCCGTCATCGACGCCGCGCACGCGCGCAAACAGAAGGTCAAAGTGATCTTCGAAAACTGCTACCTGAAGGACGAACACAAAATTCGTTTGTGTGAAATCTGTTCAGAGGTTGGGGCCGATTGGGTAAAAACCTCGACGGGCTTCGGGACGTCCGGCGCGACGCTTGAGGACGTCAAGTTGATGCGCGCCCACTCGCCCGCCCATGTGCAGGTAAAGGCGGCGGGAGGCATTCGCGACCTCGACCAGCTTCTGGCATTCCGCGCGGCGGGGTGCACGCGCGTGGGCGCTTCGCGGACCAAGGATATCCTGGAGGATTGCAGGCGCAGGCTGATCAAATGAAGGTCTTGATGCGGGCAATCACCTAAGAACTTCCCCTCACCTTCCATTCCTTATCAAACTCCTCCCGGCTCGGAAAAGACTTTTGGGTCCCTACGCGTGTCGTTGAGAGGCCCGCGTAAAGGCTGGCTCGGGTCAGTGCTTCCTTGTCCGAAAGCCCTTCTGCAAGGAAAACCGCAAAGCTGCCAATGAAGGCGTCGCCCGCGCCGGTAGTGTCTACGGGAGTTACTTTGAAAGCGGGAATCGCTTCCTGCGCCACGCTGGTCGCCAGCAGCGAGCCGCGCTCGCCGAGGGTAATAACCACTCGCGACAGTCCCTTCGAGAGTAAGGATGCCGCGCACTTCCTCGCTTCCTCGATAGTGTGGACGGGGATACCCGTCAGCAACTCCGCCTCGCTTTCGTTCGGCACAAAATAGTCCGCCCCCGCGACGGCGCGGAAATCGGGCATTTGCGCAGGCGCGGGATTTACGATGCAACGTATGCCCATCGACTTGGCGAATTGAATCGTGTAATAGACCGTCGGAAGGGGAATCTCAAATTGCAGAAGGATGGTATCCACGGCGCTCAGGATCGGCCCGGCCGCGTCCACATCCGCAGGTGTAAGCATTTCGTTCGCACCCTTGATCACAAGGATGCGATTCTGTCCTGTCGGGTCCACGAAAATCGGCGCCACGCCAGTCGAAATTCCTTCCGCAATCCGCACATGACTTGCCTCAATGCCCATGGATTCGAAATTCTTGATGGTGGCGGGGCCGAACAGATCATTTCCAACCTTGGCGACCATGGCGACAGAGGCGCCGCAGCGGCGCGCCGCCACGGCCTGGTTGGCGCCCTTTCCGCCGAAGCCCAGGTCAAATTTCTCTCCGAAGATCGTCTCGCCGGCGCGGGGAAACACATCGTTGAAAGTGATCAGGTCAACGTTGGCGCTTCCCACGACGGCGACTTTGGGTTGCTTCGACATAATTCCTCCGGCCTCAGGCGTGCTCCTCGTTCCCCGGAGGGTTTAATCGCTTAGGCCTTCCGGGAAGAACAAAGTGCTGCGCACAGCGCGGGCGGTATGAATCGCCGGCCATCAGGGTCGGGCTTTCGAAGGATGCGGGCTGGCCGTTGATGAGCCGCTGCGAAAAGAACGCCCGCGCCCCGCACTCACAGTAGGCGATGCACCACGTGACGTTCCCGCCGTACGCGTTCACCAGCCAGCCGAGCGCCAGCATGTCGCCAAAGGGCTGGCCGCGGAAATTCAAATCAAGCCCTGCGGCAATAACGTCATAGCCGCGGTCCAGCAGGGCGCGCGCGCAATCGAACAACTCGTTGACGAACTGGCCTTCATCAATAGCCACGCAGTTCACCGGCTTGCCGATGATCCGCTCGCGCTCGCTGATGAAGGAAAACATGTCCCAGGGGTTTTGGGAATCGAATTCCACGGCATCCATTTGCCGATGGCTGAGCTGATTGCGGCTCTGCACCACGCCCTGCGCGCTCTTGGTATCGTCCTTGGGCTTGAACAGAATAACGGATTGGTGGGCGTACTCCTCGCGCATGGCGACGCGCCGGATCAACTCCGCGGTTTTGTTGCTGCGCATGGGGCCAATCACAACTTCGATTGTTCCCGGCATTCGGGGTCACCTCAATTTTGAGATGGCCACAGTCTATTTCCAAAACTCAAAATGTCAAAAACTTTTTCGAATCAGAAGTTGTCCCGGCCCCCTGCGCATTGGCCCCCGCGGAGGCGAGTGTTCGTATTAGAATTGGTCTTTCGAATTCATTGTTCTGAGGCGATGCTCATGGTGGATCTCGCGGCACTGGCAAGAATCTCCGCGCGAATGGTCGATCGCTACGGCGAGCAGGGAGAAGCCGCCGCCAGCCGATTGCGGATTTGGGTCGAGGGACTGGTGCCGATGGCGTTCCCGGAGATTCTCGCCCGGCATTTGGTAGAGCAGCACGTGCCGCTGCTTTTCGATGCTTTTTGGCAGGTGCTCCCCTTCGGCACCGGGGGGCGGCGCGGGCGGGTTGGGTATGGGTCGAATCGCTTCAATCCCTCAACCGTGGCCATGACCGTGCAGGGCCATTGCAATTTCCTGGCTGCTGCCTTCCCCGGCAAACAACTCACGGTGGTCGTGGCCAATGACGTTCGCGTATTTAATGACTTTGCCGGCGTCTACCGCTTTCTGGGACCATCTCATCCCCTGATTGGAACTTCCTCAAGGTCCATCGCAAAACTGGCCTGTGAGATTTATGCGGGCAACGGAGTTGTTTCATATATTGCCGAACCGGAAGCCGATCAATCCTTGCTGAGCACTCCGGAGCTTTCATACATCATCCGCAAACAGCGCGCCCTGGGCGGCATCAACATCTCCGCCTCGCACAATCCCCCCGACGACAATGGCATCAAGGTCTATGACGAATACGGAGGCCAGCCGATTCCCCCCAACGATCAGCGCCTGGCCGACGCCATGGATAATGTCACCGACGTGCGTCGAATTCCTTACGCAGAAGCGCTCGGCAGCGGCCTGATCCGGGAAGTACCGGCAGAGTTCAACCAGCAGTATATTGACGAATACGTTCGCCTTTATGGCCGGTTATTCACTCCCCGGCCGAATATTCCGGTTATCTATACGCCTCTGTGCGGGTGCGGATTGCGCTCCGCCGGGGCGGTCATGAAGAAGCTGGGCTTTCCCATCCTGTCACCACCCTACCAAGGTCCGGACGGAACCTTCGCCCCCATTCCCTTCAAGGCGCCGAACCCTGAGGTTTCGGAATCCACCGTCCCGGCTACGCAATTTGCCGAATCGGTGGGATCCGGAGTTGTGCTCTCAAGCGACCCCGACGCAGACCGCGTGGGGCTGGAAGTTCGCTTGGCGGATGGGTTGTGGTACCACTTCGATGGGAACAAAATCGCCACGCTGATCTGCTACTACCTGATGCTCGACCCGGGCGGTCCCCGCCGGCGGGGATTGGTGATTGAAACTCTGGTGACCACAAAGCTCCTGGGCAAGATTGCCGCAACCGCCGGCGATTCCTGGATCGTTGACGATCTGCTTGTGGGCTTCAAGTACATGGCCAACGTCCTGAAGGTTCTCGAACAGCGCGGACGCTGGGGCAGCGTCTGCACCAAACCGGAATCACTCGTGCTGGCGACGGAAGAAGCGCATGGATTGATGCTCACCTCCACGATTCGCGACAAGGATTCCGCGCCCGCGTGCATGTTCCTGGCGGCGCTCTACCAAAAGGTGTGGCTCGAAGGCCGCAATCTCCTGGATTACTACATTGAGATTTTGGAGAAGCTCGGCGGATACGCGGACACGGGCCGGTCGATTGTGATGACCGGCGCTGACGGGGGAATTCAGCGCGATCGCATCGTCGCCTCGCTCCGCTCGTCGCTGCCCACAACCCTGGGCGGCCGCGCGGTCCAGAAAGTGGTGGACTTCTGGAACGAGGATGCCTTCGGAAAATTGCAAAGCGCGACGGATCAGCTTTCCCGCAATGTGCTTCAGTTTTTCCTTGAGGGTTCCATCGTGACCGTCAGGCCTTCCGGAACCGAGCCTAAATTGAAGTTCTATTGCCAGCTCGTGCCCGAAGGCGATGCGCCGAAATTGCGCGGAAAGGAGCTGATGCGCGACTTGACGGAGCGCGTGGAAGCCCTGGCGCGCGCTGTTTATCAGGAATTACTGGCCCGTTTGGATTTGCACCTCGGCGAGCCGGGCCTTCTGCTGCCCGATCTGGTCGATATCGCCCGCAAGCAGGAGTTCGAGCGCAAAACCATTCCCCAGCTTCGCCAGGCCATCGCCCAAGGCCGATTTGGAAGTTTGGAAAAACTCCTCGACTGGCTGAGGGAGGAAGTCGCGGCGATGACTCCCGGCGCCAACCCGCTGCCCGCCTTGAAAGCGAGTGTCGCTTTTCTCTGCCGGCAGTGGGAGACGGAACTGAAAAGCGCGCCGCTCCTCAGCGAACTGGCATCATGGGCCGGGCCGGCGCCTCGCGTCTGAGCCAGAAGTCAGATCTCGATTCCGGCGAATCAGTTTCCTGAACCCACTTGTGCTTCGAATCGCACCGTCCCCTGCGGGTGAGACCACTGGAGCAAAGTGCCCGCGCCTGCAACCACCGCCTGGGATTCTTGGTTCACGCTCAACACCCTCAGCCCTTCGGGCAAGCGGCAGTGCAGTGTTGCGTCATATGCTCCCTTGCCGCCGGGGAATTCAACCACTCCCGTCAACTTCGTTTTCGTCGCATCAAGTGAAAAGTGATAAGTGAGCGTTCCGAAATGGGTTGCCGCGTTTTCAATCCCCACCTCCTTCCCTGACGCCAGCCAGGTGCGCTCGATCCCGCGCGCGAGATGCAGGTGATCGCCGTCTTCCATCACCAGCGCATCGCGAAGAAAACGCACCACAGCCACCGGAGTCCACAGGTGCTGCCGATCACCGCTGGTTATCGTCGTTCCCGCTTCCTGACCTCGCTCCTCACACCACGTGTAGAGCGGCGTCCCGTGATTGAGCGCGGCATAAAGCAGCTTAATGGCCGCATCGCCTTCCTCGCGCGCCAAATGCGCCTCCGCAACGTTGTCCACGGCAATCGCCACCCACATTCCGTCTTTCATCCAGCCGGTATGAACGGGAATTCCTCCCGGGCTCATGTTTCGTTCGATGTATTTCAGCGTGCCGTCAATCAAGTCGTCCGTGGGGGGCAGCAACTGCGTGGGAAACAGCGCGTTCAGAACGCCCCAGCGGCTTCCCGTGACTTTTGCGGGAACGGCGGAAATCCAGCGTGTGCCGTCACTCTCCTTAATGGCGCCACGGTCGAGCGCCGCGAGCAAGTCGTTCCTTCCTCGATCGTAGACTCCCTCCAACTCGCGCGCGTCCGCGTCGCGATGGAGAATTCGCGCGGCCTCCAGCGCCAGCTTGTCCGCGTAAACAGCCCAGATGTTGTGCGTGTAAAAGACGCCGTACTTGTCGTCGCCGTCCGTCAGGCCGCCGTCACCCATTCCGCGCGGCATCAGTCCGTAGGTCAGTGGCTTCTGCCCATCGGCGTCAAGAATGCGCGTTCGCGCGCGTTGCTTTTCCTGCCAGCGCGAGCTCGCCAGCATTTGCGGGTAGCGCTTCTCGAGAAATGCCATGTCGCCGCTCAGCCGGTAGTGCTCCATCACCACCCAGGCCTTGAATCCCGCCGTGCCCCACATCAGGTGCGACCAATACTTCGGCTCCGTCCAATCCCCGTCGGGCTCCTGAATGTCCAGATCGACCCGATACCCGAGTTCCGCCAGGTCGTGCATGCCAACCTGGTCGAGCGCCACGGCCACAATCGCGGTCTCAAACGGATTGGGCGCCGAGCGGTAAACCTCCGTGCCGGGTATGGTGGCGATGTATCCCCTGGCAATGGGTTCGCGCATGATGAAGAGATCGGCCAGGCACGCATAGAAGGCATTGCGGACTCCGGGATCCGGAATCATTACACGGCTCGCGCGGCCGAGCAGTTTCACCCACACCTGCTCGGCGGCGTCGAATTCGTTCGCCCAGTTCTTCTTGCGCAAAGTCGTGACATCATCCTGGTAATTCTTGTAAGGGCGAATCAGCCAGGCTGTGCGGGCTTCCCCCGGCTTAAGATTCCATTTCATGGTGAGCACTGCCACCCCCGCCACCGGATAGTCATCCGCGCCGGTTCCGAGAAGAACAACCTGGTCCGCGCGCGCGTGCCAACCCGCCAGCAAGTGGTCAGAAGCATCCGCAGGGTCCACCCAAGCCGGGTTGTACCCGGTCCAGTTTCCTGGAACCTCGCAGCGCAGGCTTATCGTTTCCGCATGGGAACTGGAATTTAAGAGCGTGATTTTGCCAATTGCCGCCGTTGCTGCGCC
>JASIKV010000346.1 GCA_030049455.1 Terriglobia bacterium | reverse complement strand
ATACTACACCCTCGGGTACGCCGACTCGGATTCCAACGGAAACAACGGCGGTTTGGTAATGAACCCCTACGACATCGCGCAGAATTACGGCCGCGCGCCCTTCGACGTCCGTAACCGGATCTTCCTGATTGGCAATTGGAACCTGCCGCATCGATTCAGCCTGAGCCCGTTCCTGGTCGCGGCCACGGGTTCGCCCTTCAGCGTCACGGTGGCGCAGGACTTGTTTGGCACCGGCACATTCAATGCCCGCCCGGCGCTGGCGGCTGCGGGGACAACGGGCAGCAACGTTGTGGTTACGTCGCTCGGCACATTCAATACTGCGCCGGCCACCGCGCAATCCATAATCCCACCCTACGGATTCCAGAATCCGGGGCAATTCACCTTCAACCTCCGGTTAAGCAAAACCATCAGCTTCGGAAAGGAAGTTCAACGCGCCGGCAACGCCGGAGGAAGAGGTGGACGCGGTGGGGGGGGCTATGGCGGCATGGGTGGTGGTGGAGGCGGTCCACGCGGCGGCGGGGGTGGTGGACGAGGCGGGGGCCTTGGCCCCGGGGGCTTGAACGGAGGCGGCGGGGGCGGCATGTTTGGCGGCGGAAACCAAGCTTCCAACCGACGCTTCAGTCTTACCTTCAGCGCCAACGCCCGGAACCTGTTTAATGATGTTAACCTGGGCCCGCGCAATGGGACGATCGGCTCGCCCTTGTTCGATCAGTCAAATTCCTTGGGCGGGCTCTTCGGCGGCGCCGGCGGGGGCGGCGGAGCACAAGCCTCCAACCGCCGCATTGATTTTCAGGTAGTCTTTACGTTTTAATGCATGCGCGTTGGTATCTTGCTGTAGCGGCAGTCGATAGACCGCCGCTACAATTCCCACTACCACAATGCTACCTCGAGGGAACAGCATGAAATTGCAGATTGCGAAGCGAAGTGCCTGCCTGCCCGTTTTGCTCTTCTGGCTGTCGCTCTTGCCGGGCTGGGCGTTTGCTCAAAGTGGCCCCACGGGCTCGGTGAAGGGCCAGATTTCCGATCCCTCCGGCGCGGGAGTTCCCGCCGCACGCGTCGTGGCCGTCTCCGCCACGGGGCAGGTCAAAGCCGGCACGGTCAAGCCGGATGGCACATACGAAATCAGCGGACTTGCCGCGGGAACCTATACCATCCGCGCCCGGGCCAAGGGCTTCTCACCCTTTGAGCAGGCGAGCGTTGTGGTAGTTGCCGGCAAATCCGTTAAAGTCGATATCGCCCTTCAGATCAGCCAGGAAGTGGAAAAGGTGGACGTGACGGATACAACCACGCAAGTGAGCGTCAACCCCACGGAGAATGCCACATCACTGGTCATCAAGGGCGAAGACCTGCAAGCGCTCTCCGACGACCCGGACGAACTGCAATCGGAACTGGAAGCCCTGGCCGGCCCCTCCGCCGGCCCCAATGGCGGCCAGATTTACGTCGATGGCTTCACCGCTGGCCAGCTTCCCCCCAAGGCGGATATTCTGGAAGTGCGCATCAACCAGAATCCCTTTTCCGCGGAGTATGACAAGCTGGGTTACGGACGAATCGAAATCACCACGCGGCCCGGGTCCGCGCAATTTCACGGGCAATTGATGGGCAGCTTGGGCCTTTCCCAGTTCGACACGCGGAATCCCTTTGCCGTGGACGATCCCGCGTACCACTCGGACTTTTACAACGCCAACGTGGGCGGCCCGCTCGGCAAGAAGGCTTCGTTTTTCTTTTCGTTCTTCCGGCGCGGCATTGAGGACAATTCCGTCGTTTCGGCTTCCGTGCTCAACCAGACCACTCTCCTGCCGGAATCCTTTAACCAGGCAGTGGCCAGCCCCCGCTCCCTGACCAATCTCAGCCCCCGCTTTGACCTTCAACTGACCAACAGCAACGTTCTTTCCATCCGCTACCAGTATTACGACAACAACACAACCAATGGGGACAACAGCGTTGGACAGTTGAGCCTCGCCTCGCAGGGCCTGAACACGCACAGCGACGAACATACTGTGCAAATCAGCGATACAGACGTGATTAGCGCCAAAAAACTGAATCAGTTCCGCTTCCAGTATCTGCACGACGATGCCACCACGAACCCCGCCTCCCTTGCCGCCGCCATCAACGTACAGGGAGCATTTCTGATGGGAGGAAACACCACCGGAACTTCCACCGATATTCAAAACCACTATGAGGCGCAGAACCTGACCTCCTTCTTCATCGGCAAGCACACGCTGGTGGTGGGCGGCCGCGTGCGCGACGAGCACGACACCAACACCTCCAACGCCAATTTCAACGGGACATTCACCTTTGCATCTCTCCCCGCTTATCAAACGGCGGAAATGAATCTGCAGGCGTGCGAGAACAGCGGCGGAACCAATTGCCAAACCAGCGGCGCGACGCAATTCCTGATCGTGGGCGGAAATCCCCTCTCTTCTGTTAACCTTCTGGACGTGGGCCTTTTTGCGCAGGATGACTGGAAGCTGAATCCGAACCTGACCCTCAGCCTGGGTTTGCGTTGGGAAACTCAAACGGGAATTGCCGATCACTCCGATTTCGCGCCGCGCGTGGGTTTAGCCTGGGGAATCGGTTCGCACAAGAAGGCTCCCAAGACGGTTTTGCGAGCCGGTTTCGGAATTTTCTACGACCGCTTTCCCGAGACTCTTCTGCTCAACGCCGAACGTCTGAATGGGACGACCCAGCAAACCTACCTGGTCCCCTCGCCGGACTTTTTCCCGATTATTCCCAGCCTCAGCAGCCTGAGCGGTCAATCCAACGAAACACCCTCTCGATACGAAATCGACCCCAACCTTCATGCGCCTTACACCATGCAGTCGGCGATTGGAATCGAGCAGCAGGTTTCCAAAAATGCCAACGTCTCGGTGACTTACCTTAATGCCCATGGGGTCCGCCAGCTTTTTGCCAACGACATCAACTCGCCTATTCCTGGAACGTTTCCTTTGGGGGACCCCACCGCAATTACGGCGGACCGACCCTTTGGCAATAGCGCGGGGAATATTTACGATTATCAGTCCGGCGGACTTTTCAACCAGAACCAATTCATTGCCAATTTCAACGTGCGATTGGGCACGAAATTGACTCTGGGCGGATTCTATACGCTCAGTTATGCCAACGCGGATTCAAGCGGCAACACACCTGCTGTCATCATGAACCCTTATGACATCCATCAGGACTACGGCCGGGCGGAATTTGACGTGCGCAACCGCCTGGTGTTAATCGGGAATTGGAACCTGCCGCGCCGCTTCAGCCTGAGTCCCTTCCTGGTGACGTCGTCGGGCTCACCCTTCAACGTGACCGAGCCTACGGACTTGTTTGGCACGGGCCAATTCAACGCGCGGCCGGCTCTGGGAACGGCCTGCACTGTAACCCCCGTCACTTGCCCGCTGGGAGTTTCATTCATCACCCCCACGACCGCGCAGTCCATCATTGCGCCGTATTCCTACGATAATCCCGGGCAATTTACCTTCAACCTCCGTTTGGCCAAGACCTTCGGCTTTGGACGGGAACTTTCGAAATCCAGCAACGTGGGCGGGGGTGGGCGGGGCGGCCCCGGAGGCGGACCCGGTGGCGGGGGCGGTGGGCGGGGCGGCCCGGGAGGTGGTCCCGGCGGCGGGGGCCTGGGAGGTCGCGGCTTGAGCGGAGGCGGCGGCATGGGCGGCTTTTTTGGAGGCGGCGGGACGGCCAGCAACCGGCGCTTCAATCTCACGCTCAGCGTGAATGCCCGGAACATGTTTAATGATGTCAACCTGGGGCCGCGCGTGGGCATCGTGGGCTCCTCGCTGTTTGGCCAGTCGAATTCCATCGGCGGGCTCTTCGGCGGCGGGTTTGGCGGCGGGCTCCAGGCGGCGAATCGCCGTATTGACTTTGGCGCCTTGTTCACGTTCTAGTTTAAGACCTTATGTAGTATTATTCTACTTAGAATAAGCAGCAAAGAGATGAAAACCGCCGCGACCCGCCGGCAGGAGCGATTTCCAGCGCTCAGAAGAAGCTAAATGTCAAGCCCATTGCTCCGGCATTTGCGACTGATCGCCCGGCCGCCTGTTGACACGCCCACCCGATTTCGCCCATCATAATCAGTATGAGCTTCAATTTGGGGACCCACGGAAGCCTTCTGGCTCCGGGCGAACTGTGTCGCCTGGTTGTCCGGAAAGAGAAAAGCCTTTCTGAAATCCTTCAGTTCTCCATTGCCGGATTGGAAATCGGCCAGCAAGTGGTGGTGATGGCCGGTCCCACCTGCCTGAAGGATATTGCGCACGGATTGAGTGAAACTGGACTGAAGACCGATGCCTTGCTGCACAGTGAGCGACTGGTTTTTCTGACGGCGCCCAACTGTCTGGCGGATTTGTTCCGTCCCAGCGAACCCTTGCAGAGAAGCCCTCTCCATCGGCATGCCACGGTGATGCGCTGGGTAACGGATTGGTCTTGGGCGTATGGAAACGGTACGGACGCGGCAACCATCCGCGATTATCAACGCCGCCTTCATGATTTCATTCGTCCCTTTAACGCCCTCTCCATGTGCACCGTGCTGAGCGAGAAAGTGCAGCGCGGCGAGCTGTTGGCCATGCTCGTCGATCACCGGCGTGTTGCGAAGACCATTGAGGCTTCGCGCCGCGCGGTGGCAGCCGCTCACGCTTAGCGCGCCTCAGAAAGACCCGGGACATTGTCCACGGCGCCGAATCGCCGGCGCGGGGTGGAGTTATACCCACCTGCCTTGCAGCCCAAGCCTCTGA
Organism: Terriglobia bacterium; assembly: GCA_030049455.1. Taxonomy (GTDB): domain Bacteria; phylum Acidobacteriota; class Terriglobia; order UBA7540; family UBA7540; genus Bog-366. Next base: position 465 of record JASIKV010000346.1, on the reverse strand, counting down.
TCAACTATTGTGGAATCAATCAGTAGAACTTTCCGGTGAAGCCTGTCTGTGCGGTCGCGCCGGGGTAGCCCTTGGTGAATCCGCGGAAGTTCTGAACGTCGGTGACACCGTTGGTGGCACCGCCCCCGGAAGTGTCCGTGGCCAGGGGCAGGACCATCACATAGTAGTTTCCCTGAAACATGCGGAGATGATAGTTGCCGTCGGTGTCGGAAAGGGTGTCGGTCACCACGTTGCCCGTGGCGCGGTCGATGGCGACTACGTGCGCGGCGAAGGCGGGAATGCCGTCAACGGTTACTGTACCCTTGATGCCGCCCACCACGTTCAGGATGGCGCTGTTCGGATAGAGAACCGCGCTGCCAATCACATCATCCACGGCGAGCGAGTACTTCACTCCCCCCGTGCCCCAGTCGCCATACGGATACATGACCGCGTTGGCCAACCCGCTGTGGTCCAGCCCGATCATGT
>JASIKV010000345.1 GCA_030049455.1 Terriglobia bacterium | reverse complement strand
GGCACGCTCGGCTCCGGCAATCACTTCCTTGAAGTTCAATACGTCGAAAAAGTGTTTGACCCAAGCCGCGCCGAGCCGCTGGGTTTGTATGCGGGCGAAGTGGTGGTGCTCATCCATTCCGGCTCGCGCGGCCTGGGCCATCAGGTTTGCACGGATTATCTGCGCGATATGGGTCCGGCGATGGAGCGTTACGGAATCAACCTGCCCGACCGGCAACTGGCTTGCGTGCCCGTGAAGTCGCCGGAGGGGAACGCATACCTTGGGGCCATGCGCGCCGCCGCGAACTTCGCCTGGGCGAACCGGCAGGGAATCACACACTTCACGCGCCAGGCGTTCAAACGCATTTTCGGCGAGCAGGAGGAATTGCGCGTCATCTATGATGTGTGCCACAACATCGCCAAGCTGGAACGGCATCGAGTGGAAGGCCGCGAGTGTGAAGTGATGGTTCACCGCAAGGGCGCTACGCGGGCATTTCCTCCAGGACACCCTGAAATTCCGGAGCCCTACCGCCGCGTGGGCCAGCCCGTGCTGATTCCTGGCTCAATGGGAACGTCGTCATACGTGCTGGTCGGCGCGGAAGGAGCGATGCAGGAGAGTTTTGGAACGACATGTCACGGAGCGGGCCGTGTGATGAGCCGCACTTCAGCCAAGAAATCGCCATTTGCCCACAATGCCCGGCAGCGCCTGGAGGATCTGGGCATCATCGTGCGCGCCGAAACGCGCGACGGAATTACCGAGGAAATTCCCGAGGCTTACAAGGATGTGGACGCAGTCATCGACGTGGTCCACAACGCCGGCCTGGCGCGCCGGGTGGCGCGCCTTAAGCCCATGGGCGTGATCAAAGGATGACAGGTTGGGGCCTTGCATGGACGAACCGGATCTTCACTCGAAGCCCTGCGCTCCCTTACACCTGTTGCGCAAGATAATTCTGGATCCCAATGCTTTCGATCAAGCTCAGCTGCTCCTCCAGAAAATCAACGTGCTCCTCTTCATCGGCCAGAATCACTTGCAGGATGTCCGCCGATGCGTTGTCGCCCGCCTTCCGGCATGTGGCGATTCCGGCGTTGTACTCGGTCACCGCATTTTTCTCCAGCGCCAGGTCGTTTTGAAATTGCGATTTTACGTCCTTGCCGACCACCAGCTTCGGCATGTCATTCAAATTGGGCATGCCTTCAAGGAATAGGATGCGTTCAATGAGCTTTTCCGCGTGCTTCATCTCATTGATGGCCTCCTTCTTGGTGTGCTCGCTCAGCTTCTTGTAACCCCACGTCTCACACATCTCGGCGTGAATGAAATATTGGCTGATCGCGCCAAGCTCTTCCTTCAGCATCATGGCCAGAACATCGATAACATCAGGCTTGCCTTTCATGTGTACTCCTTTCTGTTATGGGCTAGCACATTACCTGCGAGCATCTAGATTTTAAGGGAAAAGCTTTGTTCGTCAAGTGGATTGCGTTCGACGAAGGTCATCACGCGACCAGCGGGCTGATTCGGTCCGAAGGTCTAGAACAGGGCGAGTCACGCTGGGGCCTCGGCGCTCCCGGCTTCGGTCGAGATTGGAACAGGTTTTCCGCTTGCCGGGCGCGGCGATTGAAGGAAGCCAATCAAGGCAACGGCGTACCACGCCGTTCCCGTCCAGAAGGCTGCGGAGATTCCAGCATAAACGGAGATCACCACCGCGAGCACCGAAGCACAGACGGATGTGCCTCCATTGATGCCCCATAGCCAGGGCGTAAGGCGCGAGTTCTTTCTGTCGGCTGCTATCATCCCCAGTGGAAAAGGCATTCCCATCAAAAACCCCAGGGGAAACAGGATTCCTATACCCACGGCAATCCGAATTGGCGTTGTGGAGCTCTCGAAGCGCAGAAGCACGGGTTGAGTCAGGATTCCGAAGGCGCATAGCGCGGTCAAGAGCGCTCCAAGACGAAATGCGCCCCCTCGTCGCAAGCTTGAATCGGCGGCTCCCTTCGTTGTGAAACTTCCCAAACCGCTTGCAAGCAGCAGCGTGAACAGGACCACCGAAAGTGCATAGGTAGGATGCCCAAGAAAAATCATCAGCCGCTGCATCTGCGATACTTCGATCAGCATAAACCCCATGCCGATCGCGGCGAAATAAAGGGCGTCCGGCCAAATGCCGGCCCAGCGTGCCGGGGCCACGGTCACCGCCAGTGGCAAAACGATACAGAGAACGGTAAGGCCGGTGACGATCAGAAGCAGGGTTCCCAGCAAGTGCGCAGCATCGGTGACCTCGTTGGTAGACCGCGAGCGCGGCGTCAGCCGAAATAAATCGCCGATTTTACCCATTTGGAAGAAAAACGGTTGATTGTCAGTGGGCGGATCGATTTTCCATCGGACCCGGGCGATGACATCGTGGAAATCCCGGCCCGAAGCAAGATCCGCAAAAATCGGGTCGGCTGCCTGCCGTGGGCTGAGCACGATGCTGAATTGCATCCGACTCGCTAAAGACTCGATGGTCCCGACATCGGCGTCAGAGAAGGGGCTCAGGCTTACGAGCAAGGTGGCTGCGCCGCCCTGAAAGCGTGAGTGGCTGTGCCTCCAGGCGTTCCGCACCAGAATCATGTGTTCGCGGGGATTCCGAATCCCCACCTGCTCCAGGGTGGTGGCGGCCAGGGCCGTCAGGCGATAAGTTTCCTGCGGGTGGCCGGGAACAAACCAGCGTGAAAAGGAAATGACTCCCCGCGGAGTAAGGCGCGAATAGAATAACTTCCACGCCTCGATCGTATAGAGCCCATTTTCCGAAAGGGCGAATGCGCCGGCCGCCGTGGCCGCCCAGGTATCGATGAATGACGCCTGAATGATATCGAATTTCTGGTGCGAGCGCGCAAGGTAGCTCCGCCCCTCGTCGTTGATGAAGGTAACTCGGGGATTTCGGTCGAGGTGCCCTGTGAAATCGCCAAATTTCCGATTCAGCGTGGATAGGATGTCCTGGTTCATCTCCACAGCTTGAACGGAGGGCTGGTCAAACGCCAGCGCCGCAAGGATGTCTCTGCCGCCTCCTGCCCCGATGATCAGGACTCTTGAGTTGGG
>JASIKV010000344.1 GCA_030049455.1 Terriglobia bacterium | reverse complement strand
CGAGTCAGGCCCTCGAGTTCGTCATAGGAGTCTTCCGGTAGCGCGAACTTCACCAACTCCACCTTCTGGAATTGGTGCTGGCGGATGATGCCGCGCGTATCCTTGCCGTAGGAACCGGCCTCGCTGCGGAAGCACGCAGTCCAGGCGCAATGCTTTACCGGCAGATTCTCGGCTTCCAGCACCTCATCGCGATAGAGATTGGTCACCGGCACTTCCGCCGTGGGAATCAGGTAGTAATCCGTGTCTTTTAGCTTGAACAAATCACCCTCGAACTTGGGCAAATTTCCGGTGCCAAACAGGCTGGCGGAGTTGACGATGAAGGGCGGAAGTATTTCCGTGTAACCGTGCCGGCGGGTGTGCACGTCAAGCATGAAGTTGGCCAAAGCCCGCTCCAGCTTTGCACCCACGCCCGAATACACTGCAAAGCGCGCACCCGCGATTTTCGTGGCGCGCTCAAAGTTCAGGATCCCCAACGCCGGACCCAGGTCCCAGTGCGCCTGAGGCTCGAAATCAAACTTGCGCGGCTCGCCCCAGCGGCGCACTTCCAGGTTGGCGGAGGAATCGCGGCCGACCGGCACGCTTTCGTTCGGGATGTTGGGGACCACGCGGAGCATTTCGCGCAATTCCTCATCTTTGTTTTTCGCCAGCTCATCCAGGCCCTCGATCTCCTCACGCAGCGGCTTCATTTCCGCAATCAGTGCGGAGGCGTCCTGCTTCTGCTTTTTCAACGTGGCGATCTCATCGGATGCTTTGTTGCGCCGCGCCTTGCGGGCTTCAACTTCGGTCAGCAAACGCCGGCGCTCGCGGTCAATCACCTCAAACTGGTCAAGCAGCATGCCGGACGAGCCGCGCTCGCGCATCTTCTGCTTCACAAGCTCCAGGTTTTCGCGAACAAAATTCAAATCAAGCATTTTGGGGAATCACTCCTCGGACTATGACGGGTCAAGAAATTTGCGGTGCGATTCAGCACCTGCCAATCTAAACCACGTGAACGAACCTGTCAAATTTCCGCGAATTCCCAGCCTCTCGAGCGTTTCGAGGCCCTGCGCGGGTGCCCACACCTTCCACTACTGTCTGAGGCTAGAGCCTCGGAAGGCAGAATTCATGCGGAAAGGGGAAATGGCGAGGGCTACGTGGCGGATGTCGCAAAGTGCCTCAACATTGTGCAAAAACTCCTCCACGAAATAGCAAGTTTTGAGGGGAAAACTCGCCTCCGCCTGGCCATGGCACCATAGGCAGGCTAGGCGCGCAAGGCGTTGTAAACACATGACTTGTGGCTGCACCCAGGCCCGCACCCGCATGAATTGCGGCTGGCGTCGGCTTTGCGACATGGGGAAACTCCAAGCCCTTTTCCACAAAGTTTTCCACAAGAATAATTTGGCCCGAAATTGCAATCATTTAGGCCTTGCCGGGGGCTTCGGCAGCGGCGGGCGTCAGCCTGTCGCGAAGTGACCGCGGCACTCGCGCCCGCACGCGGACAATTCCGTCCTGGTATTGTTTTGAGACCACGGTTCCGGAGCGGTGCAGCAACGCCAGGCGATTTCCGTCCGCGGCGGACAGCTCAAAATCCGCTTCCACCATTGGGTCTGCGGTCAGAAGGTCAGCAATTGCTTGCCGCAAGTTGTCCAGACCCTCGCCGGTCTGGGCTGAAACCAGGATGCATTGACCTTCCGCCTCCAGTCTGTGCCGCTCGTCAGGCGAAAGCATGTCGACTTTGTTCCAAACGTGCAAGCGGGGCGTAGAGGCAACGCCCAACTCGTCAAGCATGGTCTCGACGGCGGCGTCCTGCGCGGCACGATGCGGGTCGGAGGTGTCGGTAACGTGCAGCAGCAGGCGCGCGTCCTGCAGTTCCTCAAGAGTGGCGCGGAATGCCGCCACCAGGTGCGGCGGCAGCTTGCGAATAAAGCCCACCGTGTCGGAGAGCAGCGCCGTGCGGTGCGCATCCAGCGGCATGGCGCGCACGGTGGGGTCGAGGGTGGCGAACATGCGCGCCGACGTCACTACGCCGGCGGAAGTGAGAGCGTTGAAGAGCGTGGACTTCCCGGCGTTGGTGTAACCCACCAGAGTCACGGTGGCCAGATTCTGGTCGCGGCGGTGGGCGCGGTGCAGGGCTCGTTGCGAGCGGACGCGCTCAATGCCCTCACTCAAAATGCGGATGCGGCGGCGAATGCGCCGGCGGTCGTATTCAAGCTGCTGCTCACCGGGACCGCGCGTGCCGATGCCGCCGCCCAGCCGCGAAAGCACCGTGCCGTGGCCGGAAAGGCGCGGCAGCAGGTAGTTCAGCTGCGCCAGTTCCACCTGAAGCTGCCCTTCACGGCTGCGCGCCCTGCGGGCAAAGATGTCCAGAATGATCTGCGTGCGGTCGATCACCTTGAGGTCGAGGATTTTCTCGAGATTGCGAAGCTGCGTGGGAGTCAAATCATGGTCAAGAATCACCAGGTCGGCGCCGGCGGCGCGGGCCTCGGCGCGAATCTCATTCACCTTGCCGCGGCCCAGCAGCGTGGCGGGGTCAGGCTCCGGCAGGCGCTGCAAGGCCGTGCCCACCACGCGGGCGCCGGCGCTGACGGCCAGTTCCTTCAGTTCCCGCAGCGAATCCTCCGCGTCGGCAATGCTGGGCGGAATGCCGGCGCGGCGGGTGGACTCCCATCCTGCCAGAAAAGCCTTCTCCAAAACTTGCGGGCGTCGAATGCGCTAACCCTCCGGAGTCGCGGGCGCCGCGGCCGGGCCCGCAGCGCGGGGCAGCACGACCGTGGCAATGGCGTGCTTGAAAACCATCTGCTCCTGATGATTGCTTTCCAGGATGAGCGAGTATTTGTCAAAGCTGCGGATGCGCCCCACCAGCTTGACGCCGCTCAGCAGGTAAACGGTCACCAGGATCTTTTCCTTGCGGGCGGAATTCAAAAAACCGTCCTGAATATTCTGTGGCTGCTTGTCCATGTTTTTCTCTCACTTTTTTCGTCTGGGATTTCCAAGGTCGCCTTGAATCGCAGCTCAGTTTGCGGACGCAGGCGAGGCCAGTGCCGTCTCGCCGGCGGCCACCGGGCTGCGGCCCAGGGCTTCCAGAATGCGACGTTGAACCTGCGGGTCGTCGCCGAACCCTTCGAACCAGATTACGCCCGCTTCGCCCCGGAACCAGGTCAACTGGCGCTTGGCGTAGTGGCGCGTGGCGGTTTGCGTATCCATCACCGCCGCCTCGCGGCTCGACTTCCCTTCCAGCACCGCGCGCGCCTGGCGGTAACCGAGCGCGCCGAGGGGTTTGATGCACTCTGCGCGCGGGTGGTGCAGCAGGGTTTGCGTTTCTTCCAGCAGGCCGCCCGCGAACATCTGCTCCACTCGCCGGTTGATTCGGTCATAAAGTCGCTCGCGCGGCGGGTTCAGGCCGATCATGGTGGCGCGAAATCCCGCCAGGGCTTCTCGCCCGCGCGCCTGCAATGCCGAAATCGGCTGCCGGGTGACGAGGCAGACCTCCAGCGCGCGTATCAGCTTCTGCGTATCGCGCGGTTGGATGCGCGCCGCCGCAACGCGGTCGAATCGCAACAACATTCGATGCAAAAACTCGCGGCTGCGGCGCTCCGCGAGGGTGCGCAGGCGCTCACGCAATGCTTCGGACCGAAGCGGTCCTTCGAACAGCCCCGCCAGAAGCGCGCGCAGGTAGAGCCCTGTCCCGCCGGCGAAAACCGGCATGCGGCCGCGGGCGCGCAGGTCCGGCAGAACCTTAAGCGCCGCGCGGCGGTAGTCGCCGGCAGTAAAAACCGCATCAGGCTCAAGAAAATCCAGCAGGTGATGGGGGATGCCGCGGCGCTCCACGACCGGCAATTTCCCCGAGCCCACGTCGAAACCGCGATACAACTGCACAGAGTCGTAATTCACCACTTCCCCGTCCAATTGTTCCGCCAGGGCCAGCGCCAGCGCCGACTTGGCGGCCGCCGTGGGCCCCACAATTGCAATGAGGGGAACTTCAGGGGCAGAGCCAAAGGCCTGGCTGTCTGAATCACTTGGGGATTGCCATGTCACGGCGGAAGTTTAGCATAACCCAAGGCCCTGCCGCGCGCGGTCAGGGGGCCGGTAACGGTGCAACTTGACTTCGTAGCAGCGAGTTCACCTCGCGAAATGGCGGCATAAAACCGTCTCTACATCAAACGGCGCCACTACCACGGGGCCAAAGCAGTTCTGGTCTGCGCCTCGACGCGCCGGTAGAACCAATGCAATTGGCGCTCCACTCCCACCAAACTTAACCCGCGCTTCACGGTTTCCTCAATTGCGGTTAACGCGCGGAACGAAATCTAAAGGACGGGACGCGGCGATGCGCGGCCATCGGCGAATGATTTTGCTGTGAAGGGAACTCTCTTGGGATTTGGATCATCTA
>JASIKV010000343.1 GCA_030049455.1 Terriglobia bacterium | reverse complement strand
CCAGCCGCGCGCGCACTCGCCAGGGATTTGGGAATCGACTTGAATTTGATCGCGGGCACTGGACCGGGCGGCTTGATTACTCGCAAGGATGTGGAAGCGTTCGTGCAGCGAACCGAAAACCCCAGGAGCGCTTGAAAACCAAAATGTCTGCCTCGACATTGGACAAGACTCAAAAGGCCGGCATGTTCCGGCGCATGGTGCTGTGCCGGAAATTCGAGGAGCGAGTCTACTACCTGTTTCTGGAAGGCCGCCTGCCGGGCACCGTGCACCAATCCGCGGGGCAGGAAGCAAGCGCCGTGGGAGTTTGCTCGGCGCTGGTCGAGGGAGACGTGATCACCAGCACGCATCGGCCGCATTCGCATGCCATCGCGCGAGGCCTTCCGGTAAAGAGCCTGATGGCGGAGCTCTTCGCCAAGTCAACCGGGTGCTGCCGCGGCAAGGGCGGGTCGATGCACCTGGGCGACCTTGCACTCGGCATGTTGCCGGCGATTGCCATCGTGGGCGGAGGCATTCCGCTCGCCACCGGGCAGGCGCTGGCCTTTCAGTACCTCGGCAGGAAAAATATCGCCGCGTGCTTCTTCGGCGACGGCGCGGCCAACATCGGCACGTTTCACGAGGCCATCAATATGGGTGCGATCTGGAACCTGCCGGTGGTCTACATTTGCGAAAACAACAAATACGGCGCTTCCACTTCCGTGGACAAGGTCATGAAAGTGGAGCACGTAAGCGAGCGCGCCGCCGCATACGGAATCCCCGGCGTGACAGTTGACGGCAATGATGTGGAAGCGGTCCATCGCGCCATGTGGAGCGCCACTGAAAGAGCGCGAACCGGCTCCGGGCCAACGTTGCTGGAGCTCGAAACCTACCGTTTCAGCGGACATTCACGCAGCGACCCGGGCCACTACCGCCCCCAGGAAGAGGTGGCCGCCTGGAAGCAGCGCGATCCCGTTGCCCTCTACGAAAAGGCTCTTACCGATCAGGGGATTTTGACTGAAGAAGAGGCCCGCCAGATTCACGACTCGGTGGAAAAGGAGCTTGAAGAAGCGGTGAAGTTTGCCGAGGAAAGTCCCAGCCCCGCAGCGGAGGATTGTCTGAGCGATGTCTTTGCCTGAGACCCAAATTCCGGCGGCCGAAGCCTCCGCGCGCAAGCTGACCATGGTGGAAGCGCTGCGCGAGGCCCTGAGCGAAGAGATGCGCCGCGACGAGAGGGTGATCCTGCTAGGCGAGGACATCGGCATCGCGGGTGGATTCGGCGGAGCTTTTACCGTAACACTTGGCCTGGCGGAAGAGTTCGGCCACCGGCGCGTAGTCGACACGCCGATTTCAGAAGCGGCCATCGCCGGTGTCGCTGCCGGCGCGGCGGCGGGCGGTTTGCGCCCCGTGGCCGACGTCCAATATGGCGATTTCCTGTTCATTGCCATGGATCAACTCGCGAACCAGGCGGCCAAGCTGCGCTACATGTCGGGCGGCAAAATCTCCGTGCCCATGGTCATGCGCGCGCCGGTGGGCGCCACTACACGCGGCTCGCAACACGGTCAGTCGCTCGAAGCATTCTTCACCCACGTTCCGGGCTTGAAGGTGGCGTGCCCTTCCAATCCTTACGACGGCAAGGGGCTCTTGAAAACCGCCATCCGCGACGACAATCCCGTCATCTTCTTCGAGCACAAGCTGCTCTACGGCAGCAAGGGTGCGCGCAAGGAAGCCGGAGGAATCGAGGTTCTCGGCCACGTTCCGGAAAAGGAATACCTGATTCCGTTCGGCCAGGCGAAAATCGCGCGGCCTGGCCGCGACATCACCATCGTGGCGAATCTCCTGATGGTTCACCGGTCGTTGCAGGCCGCGAGAATCCTGGCCGAGCGCGGAATTGAGGCGGAAGTTATCGATGTGCGAACTCTCGTCCCCTTCGACTGGGACGCGGTGGCGGAGTCCGCGCGGCGAACGCGCAAGCTGATGATCGTCGAGGAGGACAATCTCACCGGCGGGTGGGGTGCGGAAGTGGCCGCGCGCATCGGCGACATCTGCTTCGGCCATTTGGACGCGCCGATTCGCCGCGTCGCCGCGCCGGACACTCCCGTTCCCTTTGCCCCGGTCATGGAAAGGTTCTACATTCCCTCCACAGACACCATCGTGGCCACGGCGCAGGAACTGGTCTCGAGTTATTGAGGTCATTGAGCCTCATGCCTTATCGTCGGCCACGGGGAAGCCGTACTATACCGAGCGACGTAAGTGGATACGTATTCGGTTGTAGCGGCGGTCTATGGCCGCCGGTCGGCGCTCGTAGAGCGCCGCTACAATTTATCCCGCTCTGTAGTGTGAAAGGTGGGCTATCGGCGCAATGGAGAAAGTAAAGGTGGTCGCAATGAACGTGTATTCGCTCAGCCTGCGGCGAATGGGGCGAGAGATTCTCCTCTGGGCCGCAATTCTGCTGCTGGCAGCGGTTAGTTCAAGCGCGGCTGCAGATTCGGTCACATCCCGGTACCGGGCTGCGGAGATTCGCGAGCCGGGAATTCGGCTCACTTCCGGCCTGACGGTCTGCGATGAGGTTTTGTGGAAAGGCCGCTGGGTGAATCGCTATTGGCTCGCCACGGGATTCATTGAGCCGGAGTTCCACCTTGCTTCCGCGCTGGAGCAGCGCGAGGGTTTGCCCATCGATGGATTTCAACTCGCGATCGAAGGCCAGGATTTGGCAGGGACATGGAAATGGGTCAAGGCAGAGAAATCGGAGGTTCACAATCCCGATGGTTTGTTAGTAACACTGGAGCTGGCCAGCACGGCGCGCCCCATCGCCGTCAAGGTCCACACGCTGCTCTACGGCGGACCGGTAATGGTGCGCTGGCTGGAAATCCTGAATACCGGCGACAAGCCCACCGCCATCACTGCGGTCTCACCGTGGTCCGGCATGGTTTGGGATACCACGGATTTGAGGGAACGCCTTCCCCAGGAAGCGGCCACTCCGTTTGAAGTCGGCTATGCGCAATACGAAACCTGGGGGCACGAAGGCGCATGGAAATTCGAGCCTGTTGAAAACGCCACCAGGACCGTTGCGGGAACACAGGGAAAATCCGGCTGGGGGCATCCCACGTTCTTCGCGCACAACAAAGCCACGGGAGAGTGGTTCGTCGCTTCACTGGGTTGGAGCGGCAACTGGACGTATCAGGTCACTGGCAGGCAATTTCCGGATTCCAACCAGGCGATGTTCTTCTTCCGCATGGGGCCGAGCTCTGTGGACCCTGCGCTGCGCGTTCTGGCGCCGGGTGAGACGGTGCAGACTCCTCAGACGCACGTCCTTTGCATGCGCGGAGACCTGGACAGCGTGATTCAGGCGATGCATCAGCACGTTCGGCACGAGGTTCTGCCCGCGCCCATCCCCGGCCGCGACATGCTGGTGGAAGCCAACCACCGCGGCTACATCATCGACCACGAGAGCGAGCCAGGCATCGACCGGGAAATCGATCTGGCGGCGGCTGCCGGTGCGGAGTTGTTTGTGATTGATGCCGGATGGTATGGACCCGAGCCCAATCGCTGGCCGGAAAACGTGGGCGATTGGTATGCGGGCGCGTGGCTGCCCAACGACCTCAATCCCATTCGCGAGCACGCCCGGCAAAAGGGGCTGCTCTTCGGACTGTGGGTCGAAATCGAAGGCATCGGCAGCGCCTCAAAGCTGCGCCAGCAGCATCCCGACTGGGTTTTGACGCGCGACGGCAAACCCGTCGCCAACAGCCGTCAGCTTGATGTCTCAAATCCCGTGGTGGCCGCGTGGATGGAGTCGGAGATCGCACGGATTATCAAAAAGTACGACCTTGACCTCTTTCGTCTCGACTACAACACCACCGTGGAAGCGGGCGGAAATCGCATGCGCGACGGCTTCTTGGAGAATACCGAGTGGCGGCATGTGGACGCGCTCTATGCCATGTTTGACCGCCTGCACCGTGAATTCCCGCACGTTATCTTCCAAAATTGCGCGGGCGGCGGAGGCAGGCTTGACTTGGGAATCATGGAGCGCTTCCAGGACACGGAGATTTCCGATTGGATGCGCGCGCCCCGCAGCCTGAAGATCGTCAACGGCATGACCTGGATTCTTCCTCCGGAGATTCTGCTGCGCAGTTTTGGAACAGAGACCAACGGCGTGCCCTCGGACGCGGACTTGGTCACTCAACTGCGGGCCACCACCATGGTCCTGCCCATCTTTCGCGGGTTGAGCCCGTCGCTTGAGGAGTTCAACCCCCTTCTGAAGGAAGAGACCTTGCGGCAGGTGAATCTTTACAAGCAGGTGATTCGGCCGATCATGAAGGACTGCCGCGTTTACCATCACACGCCCATCACTCCCCTGCTGGACTCGAGCCCCTGGGTGGTGCTGGAGTATGCGGCGCCGGACTCGCAAGCCGATTTGGGATGGGTGTTTCGAACCTCGGAGTCAGGCGACGCCACCTACTGGTTCAAGCCTCGCGGCCTCGACTTCTCCAAAACCTACGACGTGACGCTTTCCAACAGCGGTCAAACACTCACCATCCCGGGTGATCGGATCATGCAGTTGGGGATTCCTGTCCGGCTCGGAAGCGACTTGACCTCAGAATTGCTGATTTTTCGGGCAAAGTGATGGATTCTCTTTTGGAGGCCCCTTGAAGGCACTTGCGGCAATGAACAGCGTTGGCCGCTGCGGTGGGAGACTGCATCTCCTCGTCTTGCTTGCCTGTACGGCAGGGGTTGCTGCTGATGTCGCCCCATCGGTCACGTTCAATTACGCCTTTGCTCCGCCCCACCGCATCACGGTGGCCTTGCCCGACAGCAGTGACAAGACACTCATCGACGCATTTCCGGGCAGGCTGGAAATGTCGTGGACGTACGAGAACCTGATCCATTACTCCTTCAATTCCTTCTGGGCCCCGCCCACAAATTGGAAGGTTGTCATCGAACCGCAGATTGACGGCCACCCCTTTGCGCAGAGCAAATGGGAGCGTGCGCGGGACTACTTGCCCGTGTTGCGAAACACTTATCGGGATGAGGGCGGCGACTTGACGCTTGAAATCGCGGGCGCAGCAACGGCGGCAATTGGCAAAATCACGCTCTTAAATTCCAGTTCCCATGCGGAAACGATAAGCCTGCGCTGCGAGGTTCCAGGAAACTGGACCGGGTACAACCCGGCTTGGGTGGACCCTGCGGATGCTTCTGACCACTTGCTGGCGGGTTGGCACGCGCGCGCGGACCAGGTTGTTCTTCTCGGAACCGG
>JASIKV010000342.1 GCA_030049455.1 Terriglobia bacterium | reverse complement strand
CGCACTGGCCCTCGCCGCACCCGTACTTGCTGCCCGTCAAGTCCAGGTGGTCGCGCAAGACGCTGAGCAGGCTTGCGCCGGCGTCAACATCGAGGGAGTATTTGGTCCCGTTGATGTTTAGTTCTGTGACCCTTGGCATGAAGCACCCCCCGGCATCTTATTTCCAGCCAGCCCCGGCTCCGATTCTACGCCCGTTTGCGGGACCCTGCTACCGGCCGTGCAGCTTACGCAGCAGCCGGATTTGGCCGGCGTGGTAGACGTCGTGAAGCGCCGCTCCAAAGAGAAATCGTGAGGGAGCGCGCGGAGTTTTCCCCGCCAGATTGCCGGCCAACGCCCGGCGCAGCTTTCGGTGCTCGGAATACAGCAATACAAGGTCGGCACGCCAGGCTTTTACGCTCAATTCCACGGGACGCTTGAACCAGTTGCTGCCCTTCAGCGCGAACGCCCCCCGCTTGTCGCCGCTTAATCTGCGGCGGACGCGATATTTCCAATACGCCGCGTGGACGGCGATTTCCCAAATGTTGTGCCGTCCCGGCGCGGGGCGCCACGCCGCCAATTCCGGTGAAACTCCGCGCAGGGAACTGCGCAGGTTCGGCCCGTGCCACGCCTTGCGGTCGTAGCTTTGGGTTAGAATCTCGAGCAGGATTGAATTGCTTCGCGACACAAGGGTTCTCCTCGAATGACGGATGAGGTTTGCCGCAGGGTTGGACCTCTTGTAGCGCGGGTGTCCCCACCCGCGGGTGGCCAATTATGCGCAGACGGGCCTGCCAACGCAAGATTTGAGATTGACGGTAAACGCGGGTGGGGACACCCGCGCTACAACACTATTTTCCGCCCGCCTGCTGCAACGCCGCGCTGATGTAGGGATAATCGCGCGCGTGGGCGAGGGCCGTCTGGCCCTTCTTGTCCTTGATATTGGGATTGGCGCCGGCCATGAGCAGTTGGGTCACGGTTGAGGAATCGCCGTAGTCGATTGTGGCGGCGTACATGAGCGGCGTGTAGCCGAAGTGGTCCACGGCATTCACGTCGGCGCCCGCAGCGATCAGCGCTTTGATGGCCTCAGGCTTGTGGGCGACGACGGCCCAATCGAGCGCGGTCATGCCGTCCGTATCTCTTTCCTGAATGTTCGCTCCGCCCTTGATGAGCGCGTTCAGCACTTCCGGATCTCCAAAGGTCACGGTGCCCAGCAGAGGACTGGTGGGAAACATTCCGATGACGTCCATCTTCTGATTGACGTCGGCGTGGCGGGCCAGCAGCATTGCGATGTTGTCCCGGTCGCCCGACATGGCGGCGAGGAAGAGGGGCGAGGCGTTGAATTGGGTGCCTTCACCCGGATTCACCTCCGCCCCGTGGTCCAGCAGCAATTTTACGGCGGGGGCTGAGCCGAAATATGTGGTGGCAACGATCAGGGCTGTGAAACCGGACTTGGCCTTGGCGCGCACATCGGCGCCACGGTCGATGAGCAATTGCATCTTCTCCACATTCGGCGCAGCCATCATCAGCGCAGTTGTCCCTTCGGGCGTATGGCTATTGGGGTCCAGGCCCGCGTCGAGTTGCGCCTTGAGTTCTGCCGCCGTTCCAAACAGCGCGGTCTCCATCCAGGGCTTCAGGCCGGCGGGCGTGAGCGCGGCGGGAGGCGGTGGAAATGACGGGTTGGCGACTTTGGGCAGCGCCAGCATCAACGCCATCGCCGCCCAGCAGGCTCCGGCGGTTGAAATGTATTGGTCATGCGCGTAGGGGTAGCCGGATTCGATGTACGGCGGGCTGACGTTTGCCGGTGAAACCTGGCGCGTATGCACGTGCCAGGTGCCGTCAGGTTCCTGCGTGGAAAGCAGGTATTGCAGTCCCTTCTGCCACGCCGCGCCGCTGACCGGAACATTCGCCGCTTCATTCAAAGCCACCAGGGCCTCGCCGGTGGAATAGGCGTCGGAGGCCATGTGCGGCAGTTCGCCCCAGCCGCCGTCGGAACGCTGCAACGCCAGCAGGTCGTGCGCCGCGCGTTGGATTTCGGATGGAGCGGCGTCCGTAAAGTGCAGGCCGGCAAGGCGGAACGTGAAATCCTCCGTGCTGTGAGGCTCGGTTGTGAGCAGCCACTTGCGCGCGCGGGCTGAACGCTCTTGCATTTCTTCGGCAAGCTGCGCGGGCATGTAGAGATGCATCGCCTGCAACGCCAGGGCTGTGGCAGTGAAACGACTGTAGGATTGCGGCGGGCGGTCATCGCCGGTCGGCCATTGGCCGTCGGGCCGCTGCCAGGAAGCAATTCGCCGCGCGAAAACGGCGGCAATAAGATTGGGCTTCACTCCCACGGAATGCGCCGCCAACAGCGCCCAGCCGTCGGAAGGCGCCGGGTCAATCAGCATGGGGTCCTGCACGGCGTGGTCGAAGGAGCTGAGGTCCGTGGTCCCGACAAAAGCTTTGGACGCCACCAGTGCGGCTGCGGCTTCGTCCACCGGCACGCCGCGCTCACGCGCCATGTGCTCCATCAGCAGGGGAAGCCCATGATCGTGGCAGGAAAAGCACTGCATCGTCTGGGCGAACCCCGCCGAGCCCTTCTGCACCATGGCCACGGCGCGGTTGGCGGCGGAGTGAATCTGCTCCGGCGACGCGGCACGCGCGTGCCAAACGGGAATCAGCAGGCAAACGATGAGTGCTCGGCGCATTGGCGCTCCTTGAGAAAAAAGGTCCTGAATTAAGAGGTATTTTGCCCCACGGATGCGCGATTCGCAACAACATTGCTAAAATGTCCCAATGTCAAACCACAACGATTGCAACCTTTGGACCTCTTCTGAGCATGTGCTGGAGTACCTGCGCATCGCCGACACCCTTCCGCACCGCACGGAGGGGGAATCGACTCTGTTGGAGTTTCTTCCCCGTGACGCCGCGCGCATTCTGGACGTGGGCAGCGGCGATGGAAGGCTTCTGACCCTCGCCAAAGCGGACAGGCCAAAAACCGATTTCGTGGCGCTGGATTTTTCCCCCCCGATGCTTGAGGCGCTGCACCGGAAATTTGACGCGGATCCACGGGTGAAGATTGTCAGTCACGATTTCTCGTGCCCGCTGCCCCCGCTCGGACAATTTGACGCTGTCATTTCCAGCTTTGCCATCCATCACGTGCGCCACGAGCGAAAGAGAAGTCTTTATGCTGAGATTCACGACCTTCTAATCCCCGGCGGGGTATTCCTGAATCTTGAACACGTGGCGTCTCCCTCGGAGCGCCTTCATCATCAGTTTCTTGTGGCGTTCGGGATTACTCCTGAGAAGGAAGATCCCTCAAACAAATTACTTGATGTGGAACAGCAACTGGCATGGATGCGAGAAATGGGTTATGCGGACGTGGATTGCCATTGGAAGTGGCGCGAACTGGCTCTGATGGCGGGGTTGAAGTAGTATTCGCCGGCTGGTAAGAGTGCGTGAAGTTTCGGTCACAATGGACGGCCGGTTTTTGGGGACTGTGCGTCCGGCAAAAACTCACTATACGGCAAGGGACTGGCCTGCGGCCTCTTCGCGAATCTGCTTGAGTTTTGAGATGGGAATCTTCAGGAACATTTCCGCGATGTGCGGGTCAAACTGTTTCCCGCTGCACCTTTCAATTTCCGCGTGCGCCGCCTCAAATCCCGGGGCTTTGCGATAGCTGCGATCGGATGTCAGTGCGTCCAAAGTATCAGAGATGGCAAATAGCCTGGCGCCGAGGGGAATCTGCGACCCCTTGAGTCCATCGGGGTAGCCTTTTCCGTCGTATCGCTCGTGGTGGTGGCGAACAATGGCGCTGGCCGGCCGCAGAAAGGGAACGCGCTTCAGGATTTCGTCGCCGGCGACGGGGTGCTTGCGCATTTCCACCCATTCATTTTCTGTAAGTTTGGCGGGTTTAAGGAGAATTGCGTCGGAAACCGCAATCTTGCCGATATCGTGCAGCAGCGCGCCTTGTTCCAGCGAGGGCAGCAATGCCGGAGGATACCCTGCCTTGCGCGCCAGGTAGCGAGTGTAGGCGCGGACGCGATGGGAGTGCGCCAGGACCTCATGCTCGCGAGCATCCAGGGCGGCCACCAGGGCTTCCAGGGTCATCAAGTAGTTTGATTCCAACTCGCTAAGTGCCACCTCGATTTCGCGGGTACGCCGCTGAATGCTGGTTTCGAGCGAGCCACGGTAGGCCCGCGCTTCCCGTAAGGTTACCACATGTTCGAAGGTTCGCGCCACTGAACGCGTAACTTCCTCCGCCACCAGCGGCTTGACCAGAAAGTCTTGAGCCTGCATGCGCAGCGCGGCGATCACGGTTTCGACCTGAAGTCCGCCGGTCACCAAAATGAAGCCAACGTCCCAGCGGCTTTGTTGCGCCATGGAGAGCAGGTCGAGCCCCGAGGCGCCGGGCATCCATACGTCGCAAACAATGACGTCGAAATCGCCGCTTTCGATCGATTCCAGTGCGCTGGAGGCGTCTGCAGCCTCGGCCACGTGGGAGGTTGTGGGTCCTAAGGCTTCCCGGAAAAACATGCGCACCGCGGCGTCATCGTCCACCACTAAAACTCTGGGAAAGGTTCGAGTGAGCATA
>JASIKV010000341.1 GCA_030049455.1 Terriglobia bacterium | reverse complement strand
TTAATTCAAACTTCCGACGTAGCGCCAACGAGTTTTGCGAGCGCTTGCCAGTGGCGAGGATGCGGCAAATACCGACCGGCTCGGATTGGATCGGCTCATTGAAACGCGGTTGCTTTCAGGTTGCTTAGATTCAAATCCGACCACTGGTCGGAGGGGCCTAGAATCGGGCCTATTCGAGGCTACCAGCCCTTTAAATTCAACGCGCTTAGGTTTTTTGCTGAGTCTTTGTGCTAGCCCGAAATACCCCCTAATCGCCCTTTCACGGCGGTAACACGGGTTCAAATCCCGTCGGGGACGCCAAATCCTTATTATTTCGCCACAGTCGGAACGCAGCGCAGGCTGGAGAGGAATCCCTTTTCCAGAATGGGGGTCGCGGCGAAGGTGTCGAGGTCGAACTCAACCGCTACGGGCTTGCCGTTGGGTCCGGTCACGGGCCGCTCGCCGCCCAGCACCCATTGCAGCGTCAGGACGTTGCCGTTGTGTTGCAGCACGGTGGCGTCATCGAAGAATCTGAAAACGCCCCACAGGCCGTCATAGCTGGGGAAGCCGAGCTGCGTGCCGCCGGGGATGGTGACGCTCAGGCGCACACCCTGGCCGGCGGTTCCGGGCCACGTAAAGGGGATGGCCTGCCCCGCGCCGCCGCTGTAATTGATCGTTTGGCCGTCAATGCTCAGGTTCAGGCTGGTGACGTTATCCGTGGCGCGCGGATGCAGCGTGTAGCGCAGTTGCATTTGCGAGCCGCCGCCGGCATAGAGCGCGCGTTGCACGTCCATAGCGTGCTCGAAGAAGGTCAGGAACTGCGGCCGCACGGTCTGGTGCGAGGACGGATTCGGCGCGTAGCCGGCGCCCTGGGGAATCAGCAAGGTCTTGAGCGCGGAATTGTAGAACTGCGAAAGCGCTCCCTTCCCGGGCGCGAACACGCGAGCCAGATCCGGCAGGGAAACGTCGCGACTGGACTGGGCGTGGAAGGGGAATTCGGCTTCCAGCGCACCCATCTGCTGGCACAATCCGGCGGCGCTGACCGGTCCGGGGCGCAGCAAAGCCTCGACGGTATTGACGGGTGAGAGCAGCAGGTCTTCCACCGTCTGATCCGAGTGGGCGTCGGGGTCGGGCTGGAATCCCTGGGCAATGGTCTTGACCGCTTGCTCGGACTGAGCGACGTCGCCGAGGCATTGGGACTTGGCGTTGTCTTTCTGGTCGGCGGGGGCATTATCCGCGCGGTCGACGCAGGCCTGAAGGTCGCTCAGGCTCTTGATGTACGCGGTGGTTGCCGGGCCCGCGTTCAGATTCTGGCAATCTTTCGGCGCGACGGATTGCACGGCCTGGAAGGCTTTGGCCACATCCGGCTGATCCACCGAAGTGTTCTGCGTAGCGACGCAGAACAGCGCGAGCAGCGGTGATTGATCGCTGGAAAGCCTCTGGAGTTCCTGCGAAGCGCTGGTCAAACTGACGGGGTGATTTACGGAGGCATCGCGCAAAAACTTTCGCCACTGCTCGATATAATCCTGCTGGTAGGCGCGGCGCAGATCGTCGGCGCGCTTGGCCAAATCCTCCTTGCTCAGCTTTTCCTGGCCCAAAACCCAGGCGTCGGCGCTGAAATAGGCTGCCGGGTTCTCAAAGGCGCCCTGCATGACTGTCCAGCCGCCCTGCGTGAACGCTCCGCTCACCTGGGTTTGTTCCGCCACCGCCTCCGCGGCGGCAGGATAACGGCGATTGAAATCGACGGGCGGGTTGGAGCTTTCAGCTTCCGCCAGAAGCACGCGGTAGGCGCGTTCGCTCGCGGAAAATTTCGAGAGGTATCCGCGCGCGCGGTCCACCGCCTGGTCATCGGGCTGCGCGGGGAAGGGATTTCCGGATTTCAATTCGACGGAGTAAAACTCAAATTGCCTTTGCGCCAGTTTTATTCGCGCCAGGCTGATGTCTCCGCCGGTCGCCCAGGCGCGCAGAAGAGCGGGCGAGAGAAATCCCGCGCTGGCCCGCGAGGATTCAGCGGTGGTCATCAGATAGGCCTTCAGCGCGTCGTACACGGGGTCGTAACGGTCATTGGCTCCGGGCGTTGCGGGCAGTGATGTCAGGGTCGCCAGCAAGTTCCTTTGCGCCTGGCGGAAGAGCAAATCCTGAAAATGCCGGAAATAAATTTTGCGGACGTCCGGATACAGCCGCCGGCCAACGTACAGCCCCCACCGCAGGCTGAGTGGCACTCCGTCTCCCTTATAGGTCTCCAAGGTTTCCACGGTCTGGCGAAGCGCCTCCAGCTTGCTTAAATCATCCAGCGAGGGCAATTGATTGGAAGACAGATGAATCTCAGAAACGTCCTGCACGGCGGCGGCAATCTGATTTTCCAGGCGCTTGTTGCGGATGGAGGAGACCGAGAATCCCAGAATCAGCACCAGCAGAAGGGCCATGAGGGCGGCCAGCACGAAGCGCTTGTGCAATCCCACTTTGGTGCTGAGGGCGCTGGTTTGAAGGGCGGTCGAGTCGTTAAAGAGCGCTTCCTTGAAGAGCTGCTCGAGAAAAACCCATTGTGGAACGCGGCGGGTTTCAACGTCGCCGCCGGCCGAGAGCTTTTTGGCCGCCGCCGCGGCTTTCTTGATGTCGAACATGCGCGTGGCGCTCAGATTGCCCTCGACGGCCTCCGCTGGCGAGGGTTCTTCCTTTTCGTCCGGCGATTTCGGCGCGCTGACCAGCAGGGGGCGGACCCCGGTGAAATAAAACCCCCGAAGGAACGGAGAAGTGCGCCCCTGCGAGGGCCGGCAAATATCCACCAGCAGCGGCACAAGGGTGGCGCGGAGCTTTTTGAACTCGCGCGGAAACTCGTAAATGGGCGGCGCCTGGGGACTGTCCAAGCGGCGGTTCAGCAGGCTCAGGCGCCAATTTGCCAGGCCCTGAAGAAGATGATCGAACGCTGAAGAAATGGCGGCGGTCTTCTGTTCGGCGTAATTATCCGCGGTATAGGCGGCCGTGGGGAGTGATGCGCCGAAGACCTGCGCCGCCTCTTCATTGGTCATGGGCGCGACGTAGTCCTGGAAAAATTGCAGGCGGTCGGCGCGCGTGAACAGAACGTAGACGGGAAGATTGATTCCCAGCAAATGCGAAGTCTCGCGCAGGCGCGCGCGCCAGTGTTCGATGCTGGTTCCCAGGGCGTCGGCGCCGCCCGGAGCCAGGAATTTTTCGCAGTCGATGCAAAGCAGCGCCAGGCGCGGGGGAAGCTTCCCTTTGCCCAGCAACTGGGTCTCACTGGGCGAGAATCTGCGGATCAAATGCGCCCAGCGAGGCGGCTCGCGCAGCAGGGGGGCGCCGGCCTCCGCCACAATAAACGGCGGGGCGAGCCACAAGTTCAGGGTGTGAGTGGGAACGGGAATGTTGTTTTGAACGGTTTGGCCGGCCAGGAGCTGGGGTTCCAGCCCGCATTGCAGAACGACGCTGGTTTTCGCCGAGCCACCCTCACCCATGAGCAGCAGCAGGGGCCAATCGCCGAAAGACGTCTGGCCGGGTTGCAAGCCCCCCATCCGCACCTGGGCCTTTCCCATCAGGACATCGATCTCATCCCCGGCGCCTTCGCCCTCCTCCGCAATTTCGCGAAGGCGGTCGGCATCCATCCCCTTGAACCACCAGACCAGAGTGCCGAACGCGGCGAAGCCAATCAGGGTAAGTGCGGCGCGGACAATCCAAACGTCATTCCCCTGCAGATTCAGCCACGGGCCGGCGTTCCAGCCGAGCACCAGCCAGACGGCCAGCGCGCCGGCAGCGATCCAGTATTTCAGTCCAGTGTTCAAGTCGGTTTCCCAATCTTAATGCGGGGCAAGTGCGTGCAACGCGGCGGCTCCCGAGAGCAAGGCAACTTTGAAACCCGCAAAAAACAAAATGGCAAGCAACAGAGCTCCCAGCGTGCCCAGAGCGAGCGCGCGCATCCAGGGATCGCCGGGCGGCTGAAGCACAGGATCCTGCCCGGGCGTCCATTCCGGCGCCAGGGGCCGCGGCCCGCGAATGCGATTGACCTTTTCCATGATGGTGTTCAAGACGGGCCGCACGGCTTCCGGCCCGTCCGCAGCGTGACGTCCGCGATAACCCAGCAAGTGGCAAAGCGCGAAAACTTCCAGCAGGTCGGCATCCTCCTGGGAATCAATGCGGCCCAGAAGGCGGTCAATACACTGGTAAAAAATCTGGCCGGAGGCGGGATCCCCAAAAAGTTCTTCCTGAAGCGGTGCGCGCGACCAGGACGCGAAGTTAGGATCGTTGGCGTTCTCGACCGATTCGTCCAGGAAGGCCACCACGGCGAAAGTGGCCAGCCGCGCGTCTTCAGGCGTGTATCCCTTGCGTGTGGCATCGGCCTGGGCTGCGGCGAGCGCCGCTTTCATGGAGTTGCGAAACGCTGTGGCGTCCATCACGGCCTGGCGGCTGACCCGCAGACGCGTGATCACCGTCAATATTTCCTGAAAGACCATTGCCAGATTTTCTTTGCGCGGGGGCTGCTGGACGTCGAGGTTGAGCGAGGTCGAAACGGTTGTCGGGTCTCCGTTCATACTTGTACTCTGGCTTGACCTCCTGCTTCTCTGGAACCCTTCGGTGTGGCGTTCAAATTGAAAACGCTGACTTGATCATCGGCGCTTCAGCGGTTCCCCGAACCCCGTGTCCCTGGCCGCAGGCTTGCCGGCATGGGGCGATTGCGGGCCGCTTCACACGGCTCATGTTACAACAACTTCGCTCCCCGCAACACAGATTCGCTGAGACGAGGAGGAAAAATGTTATGGAACGCCGCGCGAGGGGGTCTTCCTGTCAATTCCCTTGGGCGATTCCCCTGGCTCTGCCCGCGTGGAAGCGCGAGTTTGACAATTTCGGGAATTACCGGCATGTGGGATTTCATCGGATCCAAACGACCCCTCACCCCATCTCCCCTCCCCCTCTTCCCTCTCCCCGGGGAGAGGGAAGAGGGGAGCAGAGGTGAGCGGGAGCGCCAACTTCGCCCCCTGGCATTTCATGGTAAGATAATGGGATAAAATCAGGAGAATTGACGGGCGGAGCCGTGAGATGAGCTTCCAGGGAAAATACGAGATTCTATCGACCCTGAGCGAAGGTGAGGCCAAATCCTACCGCGCGAAGAAAATTCCATCAGGGCGGCCCGTGATACTGCACCATCTTGCCGCCAATCGGGCCACGACGCTGCAGCCTGACCTGGCTTCGCTGGTATTTGAATTTCTGCGCACGGCATCCAAAGAGGCGAGCCGAAACTTTCTGGACATGGGGGATGAAGAAGGCCGCATTTTCATCGTCACCGCGGACGTGCCCGAGTGTCAGGACCTGCGAAAATGGCTCCAAACCGGCATCGGTGAGCCAGCGGATAAGAACTCCGAGCCTGAATCCGCCGCGGGGGCAGCGCCGGATCCCCGCAACATCCAGCTCACGCGGAATTTTACTACCGACGCCTTGCGGCAGCTCGCACGCACGGCGATGGGTGACCCCGCTCCAACTTCCCCAAGTCCGCGGGCTGCAATGCGTACGGCTACCGCGGTTGAAACGAACCCCGGCGAGAAAATCGTTGTGCCGAAGAATCCCGCGGAACACGTATCTCCAGAACAGCGGCCGACGATCCTGTTCCCCGTTAGCGAGGAAACTTCGCCCGACGGCATCGCGGGTTTTTCCGATGCGCCCTCTGCGCTGAAAGAATCCCTTGCGGCTGGGATGACGGCGGAGTTCCCCTCCGAGCGCCGGGCGGCAGGAGGGAAGAGTCCCGGGTCTGATCCAGGATCGGCGCTCCCCTCGAAGACCGCCCAGGTTCAGCCCCCCATTGACCTGGAGGCCACGTCTGCCGGGACCAATTCGACTTTGCCTTTGAATTCTGCCCCCCTTATTAGCACAGGTGCGCAGGGAAAGCCCCTGCCCCAGATCTCCAAATTATTGGCGGACGCCGCAGGGCCGCCGCAAAAGACTGTCATGTTGTCCACCCAAGGCGAGGAGCGCAAAGAGGTGGATCTTCGACCTCCGGAAAACCCCGCGCCGCGCAAACTTTCCATGGGATTTGAAATGGTTTTTCAGAGCGACAAGCCGCGCTCGCATCCGACTCTTTCCGGTGCGGCGGACCCGGATCTTATGGGGACATCTTTTGGACCGCCAACCGAGCGTGAAGAGCTTGCCCCTGCGCCCACGGTTTCGGGAGAGCCGCTGGAGGGGTTGCCGGCCGGTCCTCCCCCAGCAGGGCCAAGGAAACCGACCGGGACGATGTTCGACATGCCCGTGTCGCCGCCTCCCAGCAGGGCATGGCAAGCCCCCCTGGAGTTGGAGAAGGGCACGCGCCCCAGTGCGGCTCCGGGTCCGGGTGAATACACCCGCATGATGGAGAATGTGAAATCGCTCGCCGGTCCGCTGGCGCCTGAGAGCCCGCCCTCCGGCGGCCGGTCAGGGTCGGGGGCCGCTTCCGGGCAGGGTGCCTACCTTCAGATGCCCTCGTCCTCTCCGCCGTCTTATCGCGACTCGACTCGGCGGGCACAAGCAGCGCAATATCGTCCGCACGATGGTGATTCGCTACCTCCTCGCCAGAAGCGCAAGGTGTGGGTTCCCATCGTAATCCTCGGCAGTTTATTCGTTATGACTGTGGCATTGCTGGTGTTTTATGCGCTGAAGTAAACCGCCACCTGTCAATGCGAAACCCGCGCGCCTACCGCCGGGAGACGGACCGGTTCCACAAAAGGAGAAATCGTCGGTGAGGGGGGCGGCACCTCATAGATCCACAGGTCAATGCGAATCGAACCGGAACCTGCTGCCGTCTGCGCGCTCGCGGAAACATTGCAGGCTTCGAGCGTGACTGTATTGGTGGCGCTCACCCAAGCCTGATAAATGATAATCCCCCCTCCCGCCAGCCTCGTCGGGGGTAGCCCGAGAGCAATCGGGCTGCCTTCCACCGCCCCCGTGATTGTGTCAATTGCGCTGGAACAAGTGTTCCCGCTAAGCGCCGGGAAACTTGGGTCGAAGAGAGCGGAAAGGTGTTGAATGATGGGGGTTCCGCCGCTGCCGATGGTCACTGTACCGGCAACCGCGACGTTTCCGGCCACGGTTTGATTGCTGGAGAAACTGTTGGCGATGTCCAGGCGGGCGTAGCTGCCCGGCGCAATCCCACCCAACTGCGCGGCATTAGCAGCGCTGGCGGCGGTCATAGCATTTGCCGCCGTGGTGGCCGTGACTGCGTTCCCGGAAATGTTGATGCCCGCGGTCCCGGCGCTCAGGTTTGCCGGATTCAGCGCCGTCAGGCCGGACCCGTTGCCGCTGAAGGTGGTGGCCGCAAGGCTTCCTGTGAGCGTTCCTCCCGTCAACTGGAGATAGCGCGCGTCCGTCACGGCGGTGTTGAGGGCTATCGTCGGCGTCTGTCCGCCCGTGCTGGTGATTCCATTTCCTGCCGTGAGGGAAAGCACGCCTGTATTGGCCAAGGTGACGGCCCCGCTCGTTCCGCCGCCGGAGAGTCCGGTCCCCGCCGTAATCCCCGTGATTGTTCCGCTGCCGGGAAACGTCTGGCCGGGGGCAAAGGTAACCGTGCTGTCAAACTGCGCAGTACCGTTCACTTCCAGTGTGGCCTGCGGCGTGGTCGTCCCGATGCCCACATTTACGCTGGAGGTTGCGCCGTTCACCCCGTTGATGCTCCCCAGCACCAGGGCATTGCTTTCTCCCACCAGTGCGTT
>JASIKV010000340.1 GCA_030049455.1 Terriglobia bacterium | reverse complement strand
GCGGGTTTTTCAGGGGCAACTCCGGCCACAGGATTGACGGCATCGTACCGCTTGATGATCTCCGCCGTTATCTCGATGTCTTTGGAGTAATAGTAAACGGGAATCTGAGCGTCATCCAACACCAGACTGAAGCCGTTTTGCTGGGCGTAGGCGTCGATCACCTGCAACATCTTGTGACCGATCCTGTCAATGGCTTCCTTCTGGTCGCTTTGAAAGTCCGACTGGGCGTCCTCCAGCTCCCGCTTCAGCTCCTTCTGCTTTTCTTCCACGTCACGGCTCATGCGGCTCTGTTCTTCTTCGCTCAGTGTGTTGGCCTGCTTCTGCATCTGGTCCTGTTCGGCCTGAATATCCTGCTGTTTCTTCTGGATATCCTTCTGGCGGGGCGCGTACTTGTTCTGCAAATCCCCCAGAACCTTCTTGCCCTCGGCGGTATTGGCAATCGCTCCCTGAATGTTGATCAGCCCGACCTTCCCGGACGCCGAAGCGGCCGCCTGGGCGTGCAGATTCAGGGCGCCTGTCAGAAAGACCAGCATTGAGGCAATTACAACCATTCGATTCTTCATTCCTACTCCTTCAAGATTCTAAAGTCCGAATTGAATTCGTATCCTAAACTACGAATCAGTTACCGGCAAGCCTGTTTCCATCAGCGTCCCCTCGAACGGAAAAACCTGGGGGAGAAACCCCTTCCGGGCCGCTGGCGCTGGTTTTCAATGTTTGGTCGCCGAGGCCGGAGTCGCCGCAGGTTTCGCGGGCGCGGCGGCCGCCGTGGCCACGGGGTTCGCCGCGTCGTAACGCTTCATGATCTCCGCCGTAATGTCGATTTCTTTTGCCGCAAAGAAAATGGGAACCTGGATGGCGTCTATGACCAGCGAAAAACCATTCTTCTGGGCGTAGTCGCCAATGATGACCTCCATTTTCTTCCCAATCCGGTTGACGGCTTCATCGCGGTCGGCGGTAAGGTCGGACTGCGCATCATCGCTCCAACGCTTGTAGTCCTTTTGTTTTTCTTCCACTTCCCTTGATAGTCTGCGCTGATCGTCATCACTCAGCCCGGGCTTGTTCAACTGGTCCTGGTCGGCCTGGATCTCCTGCTGAAGTCGCTCCAGTTCCTGCTGCTTGGGGGCGTATTTTTTCTTCAAGTCCTCGATCGCCTGTTTTCCCTCCCCAGTGCCGGCAATCGCGGCATTCATATTGATGACGCCGACTTTCCCCTGGGCGCGCCCCACCTGCGGCAGCCCCAGCAGGGTCAAAAACAAAATCAGCGAGGTCAAATGGTTCTTCATTCACGCTCCTTCTGAAATCGACGTTCCGGATTCAATGCTTTATTCTAACCCATTTCTTGCGTGGCTAAAAAGTGCGTTGCACCGTAAATCCGACCCTGCCGGACCGTTCCTTCAATCGAAACGGCAAGAAATTCCTCAGAGCGTCCACGTAGGTCGCTTCGTTTGGAAACAGTGTTTCCGGCGGCAGGTTCTGCGGCGGCGTAATGACCTCATCCACGCGCAGGACATTGTATCCATAAAAAATGTGCAGGGGCGCATTTACAACCGGCAGGAGAATCTGCACGTCGGAGCCCACGGAGCTGCGCGGCTGAAAATTGGTCGTGGCCACAGGCCTCAGCTCCCGGGGAATCGGGAAATAGGGGTAATTGGCCTCAATACTGCTCAAGGATCCCGGAGTGAGCTGAAGCTGCCTCGGCCAGAGGATGAAGTCCGTGCCCGTATCGGAAAAGAAGGCCATATTCACCGTCGAACCGACGATGGGGAAGCGATATTCAAAGTTGAAAATCCCTTCCGTGTCGCCGCCGGGGAAAATCGGAGACTCAATGGGGAAGCTGGTGGAAGATCCGCAGGCGGAGGTGGAGGCTCCCGTGGCCGTAGTGCCGGTAATCGGCTGGCCGTTGTTGTTGCGATTGCACACGGACCCCACGGAGGGATAAAACGCCATGGGGCTGACGGTGCGGATATCAAATCCTCGGATGTCTTCCTCACCCCCCATGTAAAAACGGGAGAAAGGCGGTACTACGCGGCCACCGTAGCCGATGACGGTGGAAACCAGGAAACGCATTCCGATAGCGGTGGGATGGTCGGCACGAATATTTCTGACGGGCTTGAAGTACTTGGCCTCCAGGACCGGCCGGATGGTGTTTACGTTGCCGCCGATGGCGCTGCCCGAAAAGGCGATAGCAGCGTAGAGATATTTGCCCTTGGTGGGGGTCCACGTACTGTTGATGGTGCTGTAAAGGTACGTGGGCATGATCTGGCTGGTTACGATCCCCGTCAGAGCGTTGGGGCCCGTCAAACCGGTAAAGTTGATGGCCTCAAAATAGGCCTGGGACGACGAACTGAAGGCCTGCAAGCTGCTCCGGGACAAGCTGTAAGTCAAGCCGATGCGTGCGAAGGCCCTGCGCAAGGGATAGGACGCGAACAATGTAAACCCATCGGAATCCTGTGTGAAGTTTTGACCATAATATCTTCCATAATTCGACTGCGCCAGGAGGTTGGGATTGATTCCGCTGTAAGCCGCGATTTGCCGGATCTGGTTATAGTTATAGTCGCTCTTAAAAACCGTGAATCCTGCGGTGATGGGCTTGTCCATGACATAAGGCTGGGTAAACCCGAAGGAATAGAGTTTTTGGAAAGTCCCCCATTGAACGCCTACGCTCAGCGTCGAACCCATTCCCAGGAAGTTGTTGGTCGCGTAGTTCAATCCGATAAAATTTCCGGCCAGGCCGCTGATGCCGCCGGAGAAACCGATGGAGTTTTTCCCCTTTTCCTTGACCTTCACCAGAATGTCCACTGTCTTATCTTTTTCGTTCTGCTTGATGTCGTAATCCTCTTTCTTGATTTCATCAAAGAAGCCCAGTTGATTCATTTTCAAAATGCTGTAATCCCACAACTGAGTACTGAAGATCGTGCCTTCGGTAGTCAAGAGCTCGCGGCGGATCACCTTGTCCCGGGTCTTGGTGTTGCCGGAAAACTCGATGCGATGAACGAAGAACTGCGTGCCCTCGTCAAACTCCAGAGTAAGGTTGATGATCTTCCTGCGATTGTCAGGCTCAATGTCCGGCGACGGAGTGAAATTGATATAGCCAAACTGGCCGTAGAGCTTGGTGTACGTCTCCATGGCCTTGCGGACCTTGCCGAGAGAAAAAACATCGCCGGTCTTCATTCCCAAAATCGATTTCAGGGCTTCTTCCTTGGGGAATAGTGTGTTGCCGCGTATGTGCACCGCACCCAGGTGATACTGCACGCCTTCTTCCACGGGAATATTAATGTCCACCCTCTTCCCGCGGCCCCAGCTCCAGAAAAAGAAGGGCCAGCGGTTGCCCGTATCCACCATCTTGGTGGTAGGCTCCTGAGCCTGCGCGTAAAAGTATCCGTGGTCGCGGTAAAGGTCTCGGATGTTTTCCAGGTCCGCCTCAATGCGCTCCTTGTCATAGGTTTTGTGGAACCAGTAGAACCACGGCGGAGCACCTGAGGGGCGCGAATACTTCATGGAGCGGATCAGCTGGAAATCCGAAAAAACCTTGTTGCCGGTGAAAGCGATCTGGCCGAGCTTTACCTTGGGACCTTCCACAATGATGAAGGTCAGGGCCACGGAATTGGGTGGAATATTGCGCGTGCGGTGGCGCACCGTCGCGAACATCTTGCCGTGCGCCGCCAGAAGCTCCTGCAACACCACCTCCGCGCGTTTGACCACTACCGGGTCGTATTGCGATTGAATGGTCAGCGGAACCTTTTCCTTCTTCCAGGCGTCCAAGACGTCCGACTCCTCCACGCTGCTGAGTCCCTTGTAATCAATGCTTCGCACCAGCTTCTTTTCCCGCACAAAGAAGGTGACGATCTTGTTGCCGTTCGCAGCGTCGGAAACTTCCAGGCGAACATCATCCAGGAATCCCGTGTTCCACAGGGCCATGAAGTCACGCTCGAGGGCATCCTCATCATAGACATCCCCGGGGTGCGAGAAAATGCGGGCCATCAGGGTGGTCTTGGGAATGCGCCGGTTGCCGTGAATATCAATCGATTCGATGATCGGTTTGTGCTCTTCCTGCGGGGGCGGCGCAGGCGCTGCGGGTGTGGTCAGCTTGGGTTGCTGCGGTGGCTGCTGGGGCTGCTGGCCCGGCTTGGGCGATGTGGGCTCCGTGGGAGTCTCCAGTTGGAGCTGCGTGGGAGCTTGCTCCGGCGCTTTCTTCTCCGGCTGCTGTTGAGGGTTTTGCGCGGGTTGTTGAGGGGCCGGCGGGGGATTCTGGTTCTTCTGGTCGGCGGGCGGCGTCTGGGTCTTCTGGTCCGCAGGGGGATTCTGGGCCTTTTGATCCGCAGGAGGGCTCGATGGTGGTTGGGCAGGCGGGGGACTTTGAGGTTGCTGGTCGGCGGGCACAATCTTCTCCGCCAGATTGAAAACCACGATTTTGTTGCCGGTGGGAGCTTCGACGATCTTCACACGAACATGGTCGAAAAGACCGCTATCGATCAAAGCCTGGCGGTCGCGTTCAACCGCCTCCCTGTCATACACATCCCCCACGTGCGACGAGACGTACGCCCGCAGAGTGTCTTTGTCGAGCAATTTGTAGCCGCGAAAATCAATCCCCTCGATAAGAGGCTTGCGGACCTCCGGTTGCGGCTGAGCTGCGGCAACCAGCTTTGAAAATTGCTGGGAAGAATCCTGATTCGCGGGGGGATTCTGCGCCAAGGTCATGAGAGGCAGCCCGAGTATGAATGCCAGGGCGGGAGCACCCAGCAAAAACGGCTTCCCTCGAAGTCCAGGCACACGCCATTGCATCATTTTCAAGAAAAAGCGATCCCCTTCATGCGCACTATGACTTAAGACAGTCCGATGCCGGGATTCCGCCAGAAGTTGGCCGGAAAAGTTCTCAAACCAAACGCCTTTCACCCCACTCCTGCAATCTGAATTTGCCAGGAGCGGGGCGCGTGGATTGTCCGCAGAGTGGCCGGGATAACCGTGGCAACTCGCCCTAGTGGGAGAGCGGTGTGGCGCCGACCAATTTATCGTTTACTGACCGATAGGAGAGCGCCTCGTTCTCAACGATCACTTCCAAAACTGCCGGAGGATGAATCTGCCCTTGTATGAGCGCCTCCGAGAGCGGATCTTCCAGGTGCTTTTGCAGCGCGCGTCGCAGTGGCCGCGCCCCATAAGACCGATCCACACAAGTCTTTTCCAGAATCCAGTGGGCGGCTTCGTCCGATAACGTCAGCGAAATATTTTTCTGCGCCAGGTTCTGGTTCATCTGCCCGACCAGCAGTTCGAGAATCTGAATCAGGTCGCCGTCGGTCAGCGCATTGAACACGATAATCTCATCCAGGCGGTTCAGGAACTCGGGATTAAAAAGCCGCTTCACCTCGCTCATCACCAGTTCCTCGGCTTTCTTTTCCGTCGCTCCCTCGATGGCCGACTGGAAGCCCAGATGCGCCCGCCGTTCGAGGTAACGCGCGCCGATGTTGGAGGTCATGATGATGATGGCGTTCTTGAAATCCACCGTGTTGCCCAGGCCGTCCGTCAATTGCCCGTCCTCAAAGACCTGCAGCAGGATGTTGAAGACGTCGGGGTGGGCCTTTTCAATCTCGTCCAGCAAGATCACCGAATACGGGGCGCGACGCACGCGCTCGGTCAGTTGGCCGCCCTCTTCATAACCCACATATCCGGGCGGTGAGCCGATTAATTTAGAAACTGAGTGCTTCTCCATGAATTCCGACATGTCGAAGCGCACCAGCGCGCGCTCCGAGCCGAAGAGGAAGGCGGCCAGCGAGCGCGCCATTTCCGTCTTGCCCACGCCCGTCGGTCCCAGGAACAGGAAGGATCCCACCGGCCGCCCGGGCAGCTTCAAGCCCGCGCGCGAGCGGCGGATGGCGCGTGCCAGGGCGGAGATTGCGCGATCCTGGCTGATGATGCGCTTGTGGAGTTCATCCTCCATGCGCAGCAGCTTGGCGCTTTCCTCTTCCTTGATGGCGGTCACCGGCACGCCCGTCCAGCGCGCCACCACTTCTTCAATATCCTCGTGCGTGACCACGCCCATGGCGGTCTCGTCGATGTTGTATTTCTCGCGCAGCAGGCGCAGGTTTTCGCGCTCCTTGCGCTCTTCGTCGGAATAAAATCGCGCCTTCTCAAATTCGTGGTTGGCGATGGCGTTTTCCATGCGATGCACCACGAATTTGATGCGCTTCTGCACATCGATCATCTCTTCCGGCAGGGAGCTTTGGCGCAATTTCACGCGCGCACCGGCTTCGTCAATCAGATCAACAGCCTTGTCCGGCAGAAAACGGTCGGGGATGTAGCGATTGGAGTGGTACACGGCGCCGTTCAGAGCTTCGTCCGTGTAGGTGACGGCGTGGAATTTTTCGTATCGGTCCTTGATGCCGAACAGTATCTTAATGCCTTCACCCTCCGACGGCGGCGGAACCTTGACCGCCTGGAAGCGCCGCTCGAGCGACCGGTCTTTTTCGATGGACTTGCGATACTCGGCCGGAGTTGTGGCGCCGATGCACTGAATTTCGCCGCGCGAGAGCGCCGGCTTCAATATGTTTGCGGCGTCCAGCGACCCTTCCGCCGAACCGGCGCCCACCAGCGTGTGCAGCTCATCGATGAAGATGATCGCGTTCTGGGCCTCCATCAGTTCCTTCATGATGGTTTTCAGGCGCTCTTCAAACTGCCCGCGGTATTTGGTGCCCGCGACGATCAAGGAGAGGTCAAGAGCCAGAATTCGCTTGTCGGTCAGAAACGACGGCACGTCGCCGTCGGCGATTCTTTGCGCCAAACCTTCCACGATGGCGGTCTTTCCAACGCCCGGCTCGCCAATCAGCACGGGATTGTTCTTGGTGCGCCGGCAGAGGATCTGGATGACCCGTTCGAGTTCGCCTTCGCGGCCGATCAGGGGGTCCAACTGGCTTTCCATCGCGGCCTGCGTCAGGTCGCGGCTGAATTCGCCGAGGAGCGATGTTTCCTTGGGTCGCGCCGCAGACGCTTTATCGCTTTGCACGCGGCTCAGTTCTTCGCGCAGCGTCGAGAGGCGCAGACCGCGCTCATGCAGAATTTCCGCGGCGAAGGACTTGTCCTCGCGCAGCAGGCCCAGCAGCAGGTGCTCCGTTCCGATATGCTTGTGGGCCAGCCGCTCGGCTTCCTCCGCCGCATACGCCAGCACGCGCTTGCATTCCTGGCTGAGGGGCAGATCCACGGAAGTGGAAACCTTCTCGCGGATGGGCGTGCGGCCCTCAATCTGCTTGCGGATGGATTCAATCGAAGTGTGCGACCGGAGGAATCGATTGGTGAGCGCTTTGTCTTCGCGCAGCAAGCCCAGCAACAGGTGCTCGGTTTCGATGAAGGGGCTGCCGAATTGGCTGGCTTCGTAACGCGCGAAAAAGATTACTCGCCGGGCTTTTTCAGTATACCTCTCGAACATAGCTCCTCAGTTCTTCGTGGCCCCGCCTCCCTCCTGTCTCCCGTGCCCTGGGAATTGCGGGGGTCATGGAACTATTGGAACTACCCATTCCGCCAGCTTGCCCTTCGATAAACGCAAGGTACGATGGGCGCGGCGGGCCAGGTCCAGATTGTGTGTCGCCAGCACCGATGTCAGATGATGTGCCCGGTGCAGACCTTCGAGCAATTCGACGACGCGTTCCGCCGTGCGATGATCCAAACTGCCCGTTGGTTCATCCGCCAGCAGAATCGCAGGCTGATTGGCCAGTGCGCGAGCCAGAGCTACCCTTTGTTGCTCTCCCCCGGACAGTTCCCCCACCCGGCGGGCCGTGGCGCTTGCCAACCCCACTTCTTCCAGAAGGTTCCGCGCGCGCGTCCGGGCCTTACTTCGCCCGCACCCGCGAATTAACTGCGGAATCATAACATTCTCGAGCGCGCTAAACTCCGGCAGAAGATAATGCATCTGCCAGACAAAGCCTATCTTCTCATTACGATACACGGCGCGCTCGACTTCGCGAAACTCGCCAAGTTTCCTGCCTTCAAAGTATACCTCACCCTCCGTCGGAGTGTCCAGCGCTGCAAGCATGTGCAACAAAGTCGTCTTCCCCGACCCCGATTCCCCCACCAACGCAATGAATTGCCCCGCCTGAACCTCCAAATTCAAATCGTCAAGCACCACGATTTCTTCAGCGCCCGAACGGAAGGACTTGGTAAGGTTAACGGCCTTTAAGATTGGTGTGTGTCCGAGTTCCATGGTCCACAGTCAGTGATCCTGGCGCGAACTTCAGTGTAACCCGGCC
>JASIKV010000339.1 GCA_030049455.1 Terriglobia bacterium | reverse complement strand
TTCAGATCGGGGCCGGCCCAGGCCCCGAAGCTGCTGAAGGGGCGATTGAACTCGGCGGTGAAATAGATCTTGTAGCGATTGGTCGAGTGGCAGAAAGCTCCGCTGGATACGCTGCCTGAAATTTCATCGGGCGCCTCGATTTCCACGCGGGCGCTGTGAACCTCAGTGGCATTCCGGCCTACATCGAAAATCAATGTGGAATTGGTGGAGGCCGGGAATTCAAATTTTCCGATCCCGCTTCGCAGCGCCGCCGCCAGTTGAACCTGGATGCCGTCCTCAAACCTCACCGAGTAATAGCCCGGAGAGGCCTGCTCGTTCGAATGAGAAAATTTCGCGCGGTACATTGCGGGGTCAATCGCCGGCGACGTCTTGATTTCTCCCACGAAAGGCTGAATTGGCACGTCGCCCAACACCGGGCAGCCCGGGCCGCTCAGGTGCGTGAGGCTGAAGTCCCGAATCATGTCGTCGCCGTACTGATAGCTGCCGGCGTTTTTGCGTGTGAACGCGTTGGAAGTGTCGGGGCTCCACTGAACCATGCCGAAGGGCAGAGCCGCGCCGGGATAGGTGTTGCCCGCGTCGCGGCCAGCCGTCCCCACGAAGGGATTGACGTAATCGGTGACCGCGGCGCCGTGCGATGGAGTTTGCGCGGAACCCGCCCCCCCGCCCGGGAACAGCGAAAGGAGTAATAATCCCGGCAGATACCTCCTGAACATGACGGCCCCCAGACCAATTCCACTCGCCCGCAAACATATTGATGATGTCTCGAGCGAGTCCGTCATTCTAAATCTATCTGTTGAGCAGCGTCGAGAGTTTCAGTGTTATCCTTCGCACCCAACTGGCGATGAGTATGATTACAACAGCTTCCAATTCGATTAATGGGGGGATTCTGCGATTCATTTTCCTTCCTGCCCTGACATGTGGCTTGGATGGGGGATTCGCGGGCTGTTTGGCGATGCCAGCGGCCCGGCGCGCGATTTGGAAGCAATCCGCTCGGGCGTGATAAGATGAGCGCATTTCATCGCGGGGAGATGGGTCATCCCGCGGGAAGCCGGCCACGGCACGGAGGCTCGCAGCAAGTAAGGACGGAAACCATGTTGGATGTGTCCCCGTCTTCGCTGGGGTTTCTGGAAACCGCGCTTATTGTTCTCGCCCTCTGCAACTTTGTGCTGGGCGTGGGCATGTTTTTCCTGATGCAAGTGCGGTACTCGCAGAATCTGGCGCGCGGAACGCGGCGGCTGAGCTACGCCAGCCTGATTGTGCCTCCCTATGATGTGGCGAGTCTGGAAGGGTTGTGGGCCGTGGCCCCGCGCGAGGACCGCGAAGCCATCGAAGAAGTCCTGATTGAGGAGAGTTTTTTTTCCGGTGAAGAAAACCGCGCGGGTTTTCTTCAGGCCGTTACGGCAAGCAGCATTCACGCCGCGTGGATTCAGCGGTTGAAAAAAGGGCGAACGCTCGACCGGGTGCACGCCGCGCGCATCCTTGGATACTTCCCCGATGAAGGCGGAGTCCGGGCGCTGACGCAGGCGCTGGGCGATTCGTCGGCGAAGGTGGCGCTCTCGACGGTCCTGAGCCTGGGAAGGCTGAAGGCGGGTACGGCTGTGCCGGCGCTGGTGGAAGCGCTGCCGCATCTGCCACGAATTATTCCGGACATCACGCTGACTGCCGTTCTGGCATCCTGCGCTCGAAACGAGCCGAAGAGCCTGGCGCAACTCTTGAAGTCGCCCGACGATCGCATTCGGCACATCGGCGCGTGGGCGCTTTCGGACATTGCGGATGCGAGCGTCCTGGCCGACATGGTCTCTGCTGCAAACGATTCCTACGCGGAAGTTCGCGCCAAAGTTGCGCGGGGCCTGGCGCGCATTCCCCAGGCGCTCTCGGTCCAGACGCTGGCCGTTCTGGCGTACGATCCGGTATGGTTCGTGCGGTTGCGGGCGCTGCACTCGCTGGGCGAATTGGGAATGCCGGAAGGCGCTGGAATTGCCTTCGCGGGTTTGGACGACGAGGGGCACGAAGTGAGGTCACGCGCCGCCTACGCCCTGCGCAAGATTCAGGGCATGAATCTGGATCTGGCGGTTGAGGTTCTGCGCACCAAGCCCAGGTCCAGCTTTGAGAGTTTGATTTCCGAGTGGGAGCGCGCCGGCTTTTTGGATGGCCTCGCCCAAAATCTTGCCGACCCGGGCTCGGAGAAGGCAGACGCCAGCCGGGAATTTCTGCGCGTGCTGATCGGCGCGGGAGTTACTTCCACGCTCGAAAGTTTTGTACTGCTTTACCCCGACGCGGAGATTCGCATGCGGATCGTCCGCCTGCTGCTGGAAGCGCCGCAGCCGCAGGTCCGAGCGCAACTCGCCATGCTGGCCCGGGATCCTCACTGCGATCCCCGCGTGGCACAAGCCATCACGAACGTTGAGGCCGTGCCGGCGGCCCAGAACCCTTCAAAGGCGGGCGCCCTGTGAATCAATTCAACGTCATCCTGGAAGCGTTGATCCATTGGGTCACGTATGGATTTGAGGCGGTAATCTTCAGCTACTTTATCTCGTACTTCCTGCTCAATCTGGTGTTGCTGGCTCTTTCTTTCTGGTATTGCCGGAAATACAGCCAGAACACCCTGACCCATCCGATCGATTTCGAGGCGCTCGACGACCTGAAGGACCTGATTCCCGCCGTGACGCTGATTGTTCCCGCTTACAACGAAGAACGGGTGATCGCCCACAGCATTCATTCGCTGCTGGCGCTGCACTACAGCCGGCTGGAAGTGGTCGTGGTGAACGATGGGAGCAAGGACGGGACCCTGGACGAATTGATCCGCTCGTTCTCGCTGCGGAAGTCCGAGGTGCAGTCGAGCTCGGGGCTGCCCACGCAGCCCGTCAAGGCCATCTACACTTCCACCATTGAACCCCGCGTGGTGGTGGTTGACAAGGTGAACGGCGGCAAGGCCGACGCCATCAACGCGGGAATCAATTTCTCACAGGCGGCTTACTTTATCGGCATGGACGCCGACTCGCTCTTTGAACCCGAAGCGGTTTCGCACGCCCTGCGGCTGGTTCTGGAGGATCCCGATCGCGTGGTGGCCGTGGGCGGGGTGGTGCGGGGAATCAACGGCTCGATTGTGGACGGGGGACGCATCCGCCGGCCGAATTTGCTCCTGAATTTCTGGGTCATCATTCAGGTCATCGAATATCTGCGCAGCTTTCTCGCCGGCCGCACGGCCTGGAGCCTGGTGAACGGACTCTTGATTATTCCCGGCGCCTTCGGGCTGTTCCAAAAAGCCGCAGTCATCGCCGCCGGCGGCTATGCCACGGACACGGTGACGGAGGATTTTGAGCTGGTGCTCCGCTTGCACCGCTACGCGCGCGAGAAAGGCCTGGATTGGCGAATCCAGCTTGCGCCCGATGCCGTCTGCTGGACGGAATTGCCCGACAGCCGCCGCGTCCTTGCCGGGCAGCGCAAGCGCTGGCACGAAGGCTTGCTGCAAACCATCCTGGTTCATCGCAAGATGCTCTTCAACTGGCGTTATGGCGTGGTGGGCATGGTGGCGCTGCCCTATGAATTATTCTATGAAGCGGGCGGCCCGGTGGTTGAGATCCTGGGGATCGTCCTGATGCCGGCGCTTTTCCTGCTGGGCTGGGTCAATGACACGTCGTTTGTGGTTTTTGCCGCACTGGCCTTTTTCACCGGCGTGCTTTTTTCGCTGACCTCGGTATTGATCGACCAGATCTATTTCCCGCGCTACCACTTTCCGCGCGACGCCATTCTGCTGCTGGCCTTCTCGATGATCGAGTGCTTCGGTTACCGGCAGATTTACCTCTGGTGGCGGTTGAAGGCGACATGGAATTTCCTTTTTGGCACGGTGGTATGGCGGGTGTCGGAGCGCAAGGGGTTTGCCACGCGGGCGGGGGGTTGAGGTTATGGCAGGGAGTCGGCCGGCGCAAAAATCGGCGGGATCACGCGGGAACTCCTGGGGCGGCGGCCTGCGCCCCGGTGCCTTTGCGCAAATCCCGTTCAGCCTGGCTCACCACGAGCTCCGCATCCTCCCCCGGCTTGTATTCGGCCAGCCCCACCAGCAGCTTCACGCTGCGCAGGCGGTCAACGTGCGCGCGCACCTTTTCGACTCGTTGCACGAAGGCGTCGCCCCCTTCCCGGCTGCTGGCCTCCAGCAGGCAGAGGAATTCATCGGGGCCGTAGCGCATCACCCAATCGGCCTTGCGGATGGTGCGGATAAGCAGCATGGCCAATTCCTTCAGCATCAGGTCGCCCACCAGATTGCCCTCGCGCATGTTGAACGACTTGAAATCCCAGATGTCGAAGATCACCACGCAGAACCGCGCATTGGCTTTCTCGGCGCGCACGGTCTCCGCCTTCAGAAGCTCCACCAGGGCCGCGCGATCGAGCGCGCCCGTCAGCGTGTCCATCGCGTAATTCCCCGTGTTCGCCGCGG
Source organism: Terriglobia bacterium (assembly GCA_030049455.1). Lineage (GTDB taxonomy): Bacteria > Acidobacteriota > Terriglobia > UBA7540 > UBA7540 > Bog-366. The sequence continues at coordinate 2,545 of JASIKV010000339.1, read as the reverse complement.
AAGTTGCATACGAGGCGATAATGAAGTTCCGCAGCGCGTTCAGCTCCCGCTGCTTCATGATGAAGTAGAAATTGGCCAGCACCACCAGGACGAAAAGCCCGTAGACCAGTTGGGGCAGGTAGTGGCGCTCGAATTCCAGGTGTTCGGCATAGCCCTCCAGCGCGGGGTAAAGCAGCAGGGTGATTCCAAAGGTCAGACCGCCCGTGATGGAAAGACTGACCGCCCAAAGCTGCCAACTGCGCCGCTCAATTTCCACAAGTTGTCTTCGCCGTTCGGGATTCGCCTGCATTCAGTCCCCTCTGGTTTTGCGCGTTGGCCCCGATTGTATGGGGGCATTCGGTTTGCGTCAATACCTCAATCCGCGGCGCGCGCCTTCACAGAAAGTACGGAAAGCGGTCACTTGTGACGAAACGCCTGATCAAACGCGCGATCATAGCTATTGCCATCGGATACCTGGCCATTCTGGTTTACCTTCTGGCGACCAGGAAATATCGCACCCAGGTCATCACCAACCTTGCAGCCGCTGATGTGCCCCTTCAACCCGTGACCAAGCGCCCCACGGACTATCATCAGGACTATCCGGAGGAATTTCCCCTGCAAATAGCCGTGCTCATGACCAATGATGCCGACGGAGGGCTTAGTCTCGTCCACGGATTCCATGAAATGGGAGTGCCTTTCTTTATCACCCACGATCTGGACGTCGCCCTGCGCCACAACCTGGTCTTTATTTACCCCGAAATCGATTCCGACACTTTTGAGCCGCAGGACATCGCGAAGATGACGCGCTTCCTGCAGGCGGGCGGAACGATCTTCGCGCAGCAGGTTTTTGCCAAACAGCTTGGCTCATTGTTCGGCTTCAGCAATTACCAGCAGCTCAAGACGCGCCACTGGGTGAACTTCGACATCGCAGGCGATCCCCTCGGCAAGTATCTGGACCGCCCGGAGGAGCGGCGCGTGCCCCTGGCCGGCGAGGCTGTAAAGGAAAGCTACGCAACCAACGGATACACACCCGATGGCACGGGCAAAATTCTGGCGCGCTTCGAAGATGGCTCCGCGGCGATCATCGAAAAATCGACCGGGCTGGGAACGGCTTTTGTGAGCGGTGTCGGCTGGGACGATGTGATTATGCGCGCGCAGACCAACCGTCACTATGACGTTTTCCGCGCTTATGTCAACACCTTCGAGCCGGGCGGGGACGTGTGGCTTCTGATTCTGCGCGCCTGGTACGAGAATTTTGCGCGCGGCGCCGTGCGCCTCGCCACCATGCCGAACGGCAAACGGTCCGTGCTGATGCTTTCGCACGATATCGATTGGGCGTTTTCGGTGCCCAAATGCCTGACCTACGCAAACATGGAGAATCGCCACCACGTCCGCAGCACGTTCTTCATGCAGGCCAAATACGTTTCTGACGCGAATGGCGCCGCGTTTTTCTACGGTTCGAACCTCGACGTGCTGCGCAAACTCGTGAAAATGGGGTTCGACGTGGAAAGTCACACGGTGATCCATTCGCGCGCCTTCAATCATTTCAACTACGGAGCCGGGAACGAGACCTATGCGAACTACCGCCCGCGCGCCATCAGCACGACCGACGCCATCAACGGCACGGTTCTGGGTGAGGTGCGCGTCTCAAAGCAGTTGATCGACGGCGCCATTCCCGGGCATCACACCATCTTTTTCCGCGCGGGCCATCTGCGTTTTCCCACCTCGCTCGCCCAGGCGCTGGTGAATTGCGGCTATGAATTCGATTCCTCCTTCACCGCGCCCGACGTGATGAGCAATTTCCCCTACCGGCTGACGTACGACCGCGATTTTGGGGACGAAAGCCCCATCTATGAATTCCCCGTCACCATCGAGGACGAAGAAGAGCCGCCCCTTCCAAACCGCATCGATAAAGCCCTCGAGGTGATCAAGGCCAATGCGGACAATGGCGCAGTCAACGTCATCCTGATCCACACCAACGACGATGAGATCAAAGTTCCAGCCGAGGAAGCGCTGTTGAACGGCTTGCCGCCGGATATTTTGGTCTCCGACATGACGGACTTCGCGCGCTTCTGGCGGGCGCGTGACCGGCTGAATTGGCAGGTCGAGCCGGCGCGCAACGATTCGGGAATCACCCTGAAAGTTACCAGTGGCGAAGCCGTGAGCGGCCTTACGTTTGAGTTCGCGCGCAATGTGTCCGCAGCCGATGGCGGGGCCGTGGTTCTGCCCGATCATCACCGCGTAATTCTCCCCGACCTCTCAGCGGGGAAGGAAATCGCCATTTCGATTCGCTATTAGGGGAGCGCCTCGGCGCCGCTGTAGCGCGGGTGTCCTCACCCGCGATTAGGTAGAATCATTGCGCCGCGGGTGGGGACACTCGCGCTACAAGCCTTAACCTGACCCACTACCTTTTCCCAACATTTCTGGACACTTCAGCCCGCCGTTTCTATAATGGACATTTATCCTCACGACGGAGGAGGCATGCAAGAACCCCTGGACCTGAAGCAGACCATCAACTTACCCAAGACTCCCTTTTCCATGAAAGCCAATTTGCCGCAGAACGAGC